>DQVB01000646.1 GCA_015661985.1 Planctomycetota bacterium
CGCTGTCGTCGATGCTCGACGACGTGGCCGCCAGCCAGCAGGCGCTGGCCCGCCAGCTGGCGGCCGAGATCGGCCATCAGAGCCTGAATGCCAAGAAACTGCGCGAAGTGGATCCCCAGGGGGCCCTCGAGCTGCTCCAGGAAACCCGTAAGACGATCGAACAGGCCGGCCTGGATCCCGACCTGCGCCAGCAGCTGCTGCGCCGGGTGGACAGCCATATCGTCGAGACGCAACGGTACATCGAGCAGCACCAGCCGCGGTTGGCCCTGGAGCGGCGGAACCGCGAGGTGCGCGAGCGGGTGGAACGGGAACGGCAGGTGAAGGTCGAAGTCCAGCAGAAGTTGGCTGAGCTGGTCGATGAATACAACCAGCTGATGGACGAACACCGTTTTGCCGAGGCCGAGGTGGTGGCCAAGCAGGCCCGCGAAGTGGCGCCGAACAACCCGCTGGCCGAGCAGCTGGTGCGCAACGCCAAATTCGTTCGCCGCTATTACAACAATCTGGCTGTACAGGATGCCAAAGAAAATGGGTTTGTCGTCCAGCTGCACAACGTGGACATCGCGTCCGAGGGATTCGATGACTACGACCCCTACCAGCACAACATGAGCGCCCAGGAGTGGGCGGACCTGAGCCGCCGCCGCGCCGAATGGCTCCGCCTGAGCGGCCGCCAGCTGACCGAGCAGGAGCTGGAAATCCAAGAGAAGCTCCGCACACCGGTGATGCTCCAGTTCGAAAACGCGCCCTTGAGCCGTGTGCTGGAACACCTGGCCACCGTGGCCGCTGTGAACCTCTTCCTCGATCCCCGCGGCTTGGGCGAAGAAGGCGTCACCACGGACACACCGGTGACCATCAATTTGAATCAGGAGATCTCGCTCAAAAGCGCCCTGAACCTGATCCTCGAACCGCTCCACTTGAGCTACGTGATCAAGGACGAGGTGCTGAAGATCACGAGCGAACAAATGCGCGAAGGGCAACTGTACCGCCGGGTGTACAACGTGGCGGACCTGGTGGTGCCGATCCCCAACTTCCAGCCGGATCCTGAATCGGGGCTGAAGGGTGAATACCACGACGCCCTGCGCAGCATCGGCTTCGGGGCCCGTCCCGGCTTGACCGGCATCCCTGGCACGCTGGGTGTGCTGGCCAGCCGCGATGGCTCGATGGGCACCGCGGCCATCAACCCAGCCGTGCTGGCCCAGATGTCCGGCAACGTGCCCCAACTGAGCCCGGTCAGCCTGGCCACCGAAGAGCGGCCCGCGGGCCTGGGTGGCGCGGCGCTGGCCGACTTCCAGAGCCTGATCAACTTGATCCAGACCACCGTGCAGCCGGACACGTGGGACACGGTCGGCGGCCCCGGTTCGATCGCCCCCTTCCCCACGAACCTGAGCATCGTGGTCAGCCAGACGCAAGAGGTCCACGAGGAGATCGTCGACCTGCTGGAACAGCTGCGGCGGCTCCAGGACCTGCAGGTGACCATCGAAGTGCGGTTCATCACCCTGAATGACAACTTCTTCGAACGCATCGGTGTGGATTTCGACTTCGACATCGACGACAATATCGACCGCCCCTTCATGGTCTTCGGCAGGCCGGTTGAGGACGGCGACCCGGCCACGCGGACCGAACCGCTGCGGAACACCCTGGACACGGATCACGATCAGAGCGTCACCGTCGGCCTGGCCTTGCCGGGAGAGCCGCCCATATTCACCGCCGACCTGGACATCCCCTTCCGGCAGAACAGCTTCAGCCTGGCGGCGCCCCAGTTCGGCGGGTTCGACGCCACGGCCGGGGCCCAGCTGGGATTCGCCATCCTCAGCGACATCGAGGCGTTCTTCTTCATCAACGCCGCCCAGGGCGACCGGCGCAGCAACGTGTTGCAGGCGCCCAAAGTCACGTTGTTCAACGGCCAGCTGGCCACGGTCTTCGATACCTCGACCAGCCCCTTCGTGATCAGCGTGGTCCCCGTGGTGGGCGACTTTGCCGCCGCCCAGCAACCGGTGATCATCATGGTCAACGAAGGCACCTCGCTCACCGTCCAGGCCGTCGTGTCCAACGACCGTCGCTTCGTCCGCCTCACACTGGTGCCCTACTTCAGCCGCATCGAAGAGGTGAACACCTTCCAGTTCGAAGGGTCTGAGACGACCAGCGAGTCGAGTGATGAGGAAGGGGTTCAGGACGAGCCGAACGACAACACGCGGCGCTCCAGCGCCCGCACGATCACGCGCTCCGGCACGTCGGTCCAGCTGCCCACCGTCTCCTCCATCTCGGTCCAAACCACCGTCAGTGTGCCCGACGGCGGGACCGTGCTCTTGGGTGGCATCAAGCGGCTGAGCGAAGGGCGCAACGAGTTCGGTGTCCCCATGCTCAACAAGATTCCGTACATCAACCGGCTGTTCAAGAACGTGGGCATCGGCCGGGAAACGCAAAGCCTGATGATGATGGTCACACCACGCATTATCATCCAGGAGGAAGAGGAAGAGAAACTGGGCATCGAAGTGGAATAAGTCGAGCCCCCTTGTCACTCGATCCCCCCCGGGGCGGCGGC
>DQVB01000740.1 GCA_015661985.1 Planctomycetota bacterium
CTCCAGGAAGTTGTACTCGTCGGCCTTGGTGCCCGAGATCAGCCGGATATCGGTGATCGCGTCAGGCGGTGCCAGCTGCCCGCCGACACTGCCCACCAGGTCCGCCCCGTCGAAGTAGCCTTGCGGCTGGATCTGGCGCACCCCGTAGACGCCCGGCGGAAGGTCGGTGAACGCATAGCGACCCGCAGCGTCCGTGAGGGCCGAGGCGATGGTACTCTCGGACGCGTCCACCAGGAGGACGGTGACGCCGGCCAGCGGCGTTTCGCCCGCGTCCAGCTGCCCGTTGCCGTTTCCGTCCACGGCCACCCGGCCGGTGATGCGGCTGGGCAGGATCTCGCAGAAATCGTAGCCCACGGCATCGGTCCCGGAGCGGATGGGGATGTCGATGATCGAATCCGGCCGGAGCAGTGAACCGCCAGCGGACCCCACATGGTCTGGGCCATCGTAGTAGCCCGCTGGCTGCAGCTCCTGGACGCCGTACCATCCCGGCGCGAGGCCCTCGAAGCGATAACGGCCTTCGCCATCGGTGCGCGTGGCCGCCAGGAGGTTTCCAGACTGGTCCAGCAGGTGCACGGTGACGTCAGCCAATGGCATGTCACGTGGACCGTAGCGGCAATCGCCGTCAGCGTCGGCAATCACCCGTCCGGCGATGCTGGCCGGGACCAGCTCGCCGAAATCGTATTGCTCGCCAGCCTGACCACTGGCCAAGACGATACCCGAGATCGCATCACCCGGGTTTTCGGCCTCTCCGCCGGCAGTGCCAGGCGAATCGGTGCCATCCAGGTAACCGGCCGGCTGGTTTTCTCGGACCAGGTAGCGGCCCGGGGCCAAATCATCTGCCGACCACGAACCGTCGGCCGCGGTGAGCACTTCGACCCGCCCCGCGGCGTCCTCGAGCGGGCCTTGGTAGACGACCTGCAGCGTCACGCCCGAGATGCCCGGCTCGGCTGGATCCCGGACGCCGTCGTTGTCGGCGTCGTGGTAGACATGGCCGCTGAGCGAGGCTGGTCGGGCTTCGGCGAAATCGTTCCCCACGCTGTCTTGGCCGCCCAGCAGGTCGATGTCGCTCAGCACGTCCGGCGTCAGCACGGTCCCTACCGGCACACCGTCCACCGTGCCAGGTGTGGCGCCAACGCTGAAATACCCCGGCGGCTGGGATTCCACGATGCGGTAAGTGCCCGGGAGCAGGTCACGGAAGACGTAGTGGCCTTGGGAGTCCGTCGTGGCCGTTTTGCCGGTAGGGCGGTACGTACCGCCATCGAGCTGTTCGAGCTGGAGCGTGACGCCGGCCATCCCGGGATCGTCCGGCCCGCGCACATTGTCCAGCTGGATATCGTCATAGACCGTGCCGGACAAGGTGATGGGCAGGGGCGTTTGCGTGACGGAGAACAGCGCTGCCGCGGTGCGCACCGGTGTCGGCTCCCTGCCGGGCGGCACGAACTTGTCCGGAGGCAGCGGAAGCGCCAACGCTTCGAGTTTGGCATCGTAGTGATCCACAAAGATGTCACCGCCCGCCGCGTCATGAAAGTGGTCTGCTTGGAAGAGGGCCGTCAGTCGCGATCCTTCAAACTCGTTCCCTTCGGCCACGGCGTTGGGCCCCAGGAATCCCTGCTCGTCCACGTCGATGGTGAAAACCAACCGATCGCCGGGGTCGAAACCCTCGAAGGTCAGTCGCAGGTTCGTGCCGCCGTCGTCCACAGAGAAGGCGACTCGGTCGATCCCTTCCTGCTCTACCACGCGGAATGGCCCGGATCTGAAGGCCCCCGGATCATCAGGTTCGGTGTCGAAGAACACGTCCCCGATGGTCAGGCCGTCGGCGAGTTTATCGGTTTCGATGGCCAATTCGACCAGCTGAGTACCCGGGGCACCGCCGCTGTAAGTCACCTCGATGCGGTCTCCGCTCTCGTCGTTGCCGCTGGCGTCCTCGTAGTACACCGCGCCCATATGGATGGGATCGAAACCGGCGCTCAACAGCAGTCGTCGTTCCATCGGCTCGAAGTGCATGCGGCGGTGACGCGGCGCTGCGGCCCCTTTGCCGGCTGCACGGCGACCGCCCTTGCTCCGTTCGCTGGATCGTCCCCACGACACGATTTTTCGCAGCAGGCCCACAGGCTACTACCTCCGTGTATCGAGTGCTGGGCGGTGCAGCGCTTCGGAAGCTCGCACCGCCGGGAGTTCTGTTCCGTCGGAACCCAAAGAGACGGGCGAACCGGTGGGCCGGGACCGTTTCGGATCGTCGTCTGCGTCAGCCGTCACGTCCTTCGACGAGGGCGGCAGCTGCCAGAGCCGCACCGTGGTGTCGTAGCTGCCGGAAACGAGCAGGCCTTCGCGGGCATTCCATACCAGGGCGGTCACCGAACCGGTGTGCCCGACCAGCCGCCACTGCTGGCGCATCGAATCCAGGTTCCAGACGCGAATGAGGTTGTCGCTGGACCCGACGGCCAAGTGGTTGGGGCCGCAAAAGGCGAGCGACAGCACCACCGCGGCCTGCGCAGGCAGACTGCCCGCGGATGTCCCAGCCCCGGCCTCCCAGATGCGGATGGTCCGGTCTTCGCCAGCCGACGCCAAGTACTTTGCGTCAGGGCTGTAGGCCAAGGCCCGCACACGGCGCCGGTGTCCCTCCATGTCGCTCACCATACGGCCGCTGGCCACCTCCCACACACGGACGCGGCCCGAACGGCCGGCGGCGGCCAGGTGTTGCCCGTCGGGTGAGAACACCACGGCCCGAGTATCCGCCCCGGAGCCCTCCAGGCGTCGCACCGGCCGACCGCTGGCCACATGGATGACCCAAACACCGTCCTGTCGCCCCCCCACGGCCAACAGCTCGCCCGTCGAATCGAAAGCCAAGGCCCGGACCGGCCGCACGCCGCGATTCAACGTGCGGAAGGCGCGACGGTGCGCCAACGCCCAGAACCTGACCTGGCCGTCATCGCCGGCCGTGACCAAAGTCTGACCCGTCGGGTCAAAGGCCGCACAGCGGACCCAATCGGTATGGGCGGGTAGTCGCTCCAGCAATTCCCCACGGCTGAGATCCCAAATCCACACTCGATGGTCGTCTCCGCCAGCCACCAGGTAGCGGGCGCCCGGGTCGATGGCCACCGCAGTGATCACCGGGGCCTCGGGGCCAGCGGCCGCCGCCAGTTCAATCACCCGGCTGGCTGCCACCTGCTCTGCCGGCTGGGCCCCGAGCACAACCGTGCTGGCCGCCCAGAAAACCGTCAAAGGCACGAACCGATGCGCTGTCTTCCCTGACATCCGTGCTCCCCAGCATCTCCAGCCGCGGAGGAAACGAATCCCATACCTCACGGCTCTGCCATCACGTCGAGCCGTTGTCCGTATGGGACGCCCCGCCCTCGATCTCGTCGTTACAGTCAAACTCGCCCGCACCGTCCCTATCTACATCGGCCGAAAGAGCACCCCGTACCAATGGAATTTCCGGGACAGGAAGAGGAGGCAAACTGGGGGGGCGGGCGAAGGCTGGCACGCAGGCGATCGACCGGCGCGGCCTCCAGGCAACAGCTTCGGAGCCCAAGCAAGGTCTGGTTCGCTTGTAGTCCC
>DQVB01000281.1 GCA_015661985.1 Planctomycetota bacterium
GGCCGTTGCGTTGAAGGTGAACTGCGACTTGCAGTTGACGCTGATGGGCAGCAGCCTGTACCGACTGCTGGGTGCTCGGCTGGGGCATGGGTATAGAAAGGCGAAATCGCGGCATCTGTTTCGCGACATTGTTCAAGCGGCGGCGACGGTGCTCATCGGGCAGCGTGAGATTCTGGTACGTTTCCAGGAGCGGGCGCACGACCGACTGCTGATGGCTGCCGGTTTCGGTGCGACCGACATCGCCGCTGCGTGGCTGGCGCGCAAACGCCTGCGTTTCGTCGTCGGCTGGCCGCCGTGGCATGTAGGGAAAAACCAGCGCCCGCCGGCCTTGCCCACGTGAAAATGTCACGTCAAAAGGGGGCCGTGGGAATCCAGGCTAGTGGGGCAAAACTGATATTCTCTGGCATCCACGATGCCCAAGCCATGCACGGCTTGCCCACACAGGACGGACAGGAATGTCCATCCTGCCCCGCCGGTTTGCAACGCTGGGGTCAACTACCCAGGCGCGGCGGTGTTCAGGAATGCTGATGGCCCGGGGACACGCGAGTGGCCTCGTCGCCGAAGGTGCGGGTCAGGCGTTCGCGGAGCATGAGTCGGGCTCGCAGCAACCGCACTTTGACGTTCGACGGGGTGATCCCCAGCGCTTCGGCCGTCTCGGCCGTGGACAGTCCTTCCACGTCGCGCAAGAGGAAGACGAGGCGGTATTTGTCGTCCAGCTCCTCCAGGGCCTCGGAGAGGATCTGCCGGGTTTCGCGTCGCGAGGCGATCTTGTCCGGCGTTTCCCGCCACTGGGCGATGTATTCCGGATGGGGCAGATCGGCGTAGCTCTCCTGGGAGCGGTCCTCGGCCAACGGCAGGGATGCTCGTATCGACTCACGACGCAATAGCGACAAGGCTTGGTTGGTGGCGATTCGGGCCAGCCACGTGTAGAAACGGGCATCACCGCGAAACTGGTCCAGGTGTTGGATCACATTCAGAAACGTCTGCTGGACCACTTCTTCGGCGTCGTGACGGTGGCGTACGATGCGCATGGCCAAGTTGAACAGCCGGCGTTCGTATTTGGAGACCAGCTTCTCGAAAGCCTCGAAGTCCCCCTCCTTGGCCCGGGCCACCAGCCCTCGATCCTCCTGGGCCGCATTGTCCATCCACCCAACTCCCACATCACTGCCGCCCACCTGAAACCCTTGGCCGCCCCGCCCACAGCGCCTCAGTACGGATTGTAGTGGCCGAGTGAGCCGGCGCGAATGGTTCGGCTTGGCGCGGGGCCTCCCCTGGGTCAGCTGCACCAGACGGCGGGCGGCAGGATCGGCCGCTGGACCGGCAAAGACATAGCCAAGCTGGGCGCCGCGGGGCCGCCAGGGCGCCACCCGGCAGGGCCCGGCTATCGCCTCAGGTGCCCGGGCCCTACAATGGTAGATCCGGAAGAGGTTTCCTGACCTGCATGGTCGGGTTGGTCAATCCAGATCACTTGATCGCTTGAGTCGCGATGATCCGGCGTCTTGCCGCAAGCCTTAATTTTTCACTGGGTTCCGTCGACATAGACTACCGGCAAAGTCTTTTTTTGCAGGGAGCGGGCCCAGTGATGGCCCCCGCAGCCAAGCGGTCCGCGGCGGGCTGGGCGGGGCAGGAGCGGTGGGTCGAACCAGCGAGGGGGGCACGGCAGGTGCCCGAAGAAGGAGCAATCCGTGAGCATCTTGAACTTGGACAAGATATTCAATCCGCAGCGGGTGGCGGTCATCGGTGCCAGCGACAACCGGACCAGCGTCGGCTACACGGTGCTGCGGAACCTGATCGGTTCCGGTTTCCGGGGGGTGGTCTATCCGGTCAATCCGCGGCGGGATGCGGTGCAGGGCATTGAAGCGCACCGGGACGTGGCCAGTTTGCCCCATCCGCCCGACCTGGCCGTCATCTGTACGCCAGCCCATATGGTGCCGCGCATCGTGCGCGAATGCGGCGAGGTGGGCACGCGAGGGATTGTGATCATTTCGGCCGGGTTTCGCGAGATCGGCCCCGAGGGACGAAAGCTGGAGGAGAAAGTACTTCAGGAGAAGGCCAAGTTCGAGGGGATGCGGATCCTGGGGCCGAACTGTTTGGGCATTATCGTGCCGGGGATCCACCTGAATGCCAGCTTCGCCGCGGCCACGCCCAAGGCGGGCCACATCGGCTTCATTTCCCAATCGGGGGCATTGTGCACGTCCGTTCTGGATTGGGCCATCGACGAAGGGATCGGTTTTTCCTATTTCATTTCCGTGGGCAACATGATCGATGTGAAGATGGCCGACCTGATCGATTATCTGGGTTCGCAGACGGACACCCAGTCGTTGATTCTGTACATCGAGTCAGTGAGCGAAGCCCGCGAATTCATGTCCGCAGCCCGTGCCTTTTCGCGTACCAAGCCGATTGTGGCGTACAAATCGGGGCGGTTTGCCGAGTCGGCCCAGGCGGCGGCGTCACATACGGGGGCCATGGCCGGAGTGGATGCGGTCTACGAGGCGGCTTTCCAGCGCGCCGGGATCGAGCGGATCTTTCAGGTCGAAGACATGTTCGATTGTGCGGAACTGTTGGCTCGCCAGCGGCCGCCCAAGGGTGACCGGCTGGCCATCATCACCAACGCCGGCGGTCCGGGTGTGATGACCACCGACGCGCTGATCGAACGGACCGGCAAACTGGCTGAGTTGTCCGACGAGACGATCGGCAAGCTCAACGAGGCCCTTCCGGCGTATTGGTCTCATGGCAATCCGGTGGACGTGCTCGGTGACGCTTCCCCCGAGCGATTCGCCGCCGCCCTGGACATCGTGCTGAAGGACAAGGGCGTGGATGCCGTGCTTGTGATCCTCACCCCCCAAGCGATGACCGACCCGACGGGCACGGCCCAGGCGGTTGCCCAGATGGGTAAGCGGTCGCGCAAGCCCGTGCTGGCCGCGTGGATGGGTGGCAGTTCGGTGAGCGAGGGGCTTCAGGTGCTCAACCGCGCAGGGATCCCCAGCTACACGACCCCGGAAAAGGCAATCCGCGCCTTCATGCACCTCGTCTCGTACGCCCGCAACTTGAGCATGCTGCACGAGACGCCGCGGGATATCCCCATGGCCTTCCAGCTGGACCGGCAGCGCCTGCGCGGTGTGTTCGACACCATCCTTTCCGAAGGCAACGAAATCCTTTCGGAAAACGTCTCCAAGACGTTCCTGGAAGCCTACGAGATCCCCGTCACCAAGCCGCACCTGGCCCGAACCGCCGAGGACGCCGTCCGCCTGGCCGTCCGTATCGGCTACCCGGTGGTGATGAAGATCCATTCGCCCCAGATCACCCACAAGACGGATGTCGGTGGCGTGAAGCTCAATTTGGGCAACGACGAGGAGGTCCGCAAGGCATACGAACGGATGGTCGCCAAGGCGGCCGAAAAGCGGCCCGACGCGGATATCCTGGGCGTGACGGTGCAGAAGATGGTCAGCTATCCGAGCGGGTTCGAGCTGATCGTCGGGTCGAAAAAGGATCCCGTCTTCGGATCGGTGATCATGGTGGGCATGGGCGGGACGGCGGCCGAGCTGTTCCGCGACCGGGCATTGGCCCTGCCGCCGCTGAACGAATCGTTGGCCCGCCGAGCGCTGGAGTCCCTCAAATCCTGGCCCCTCCTGAAAGGCTATCGCGGACGCCCCGGGGCGAACATCGACCGGCTCATCGAAATCCTCATGCGCTTCTCCTACCTCGTGGCCGACTACCCGGAGATCCGCGAGATCGACGTGAATCCCCTCCTGGTCACGCCCGAAGACGTCATCGCCCTGGACGCCCGCGTGATCGTCGATCGGGATCTGGCCGGCCAGACCCTGCGGCCCTTCGCCCACTTGGCCATCCGCCCGTACCCCGAGGAATTCGTGGCGGAACGGAAACTGAAGGACGGCACGGTGGTCACCCTGCGACCCATCAAACCGGAAGACGAGCCCATGTGGCACGAGCTTCTGGCCGGTTGCTCCCCCGAATCCATCTGGTTCCGCTTCAGCTACCTCTTCAAGGAAACCACCCACGACATGGCCGCCCGGTACTGCTTTATCGACTACGATCGGGAGATCGCCATCGTGGCCGAGGCCGAAGAAGACGGCAAACGGAAACTGCTGGGTACCGGACGGCTGGTGGCCGACATGAACCACGAGACGGCCGAATACGCCGTGCTGGTCGTGGACCGCTGGCAAGGTCACGGGCTGGGTGGCCTGTTGACCGACTATTGCCTCGAAGTGGCCAAACGCTGGGGGGTGAAGAAAGTGGTGGCCGAAACGTTCAACAGCAACGCCCGTGCGTTGAGCCTCTTCCGCAACCGCGGCTTCCAAATCACCGAGCCCGAAGGCGAAGACATTGCGCTGGTCTCCAAAGAAGTCGTCTGATCCCACCGCCCTGCCGTCGTAAGGCTTCAGGCCTCCGGTACCCCCTTGGCCACGGGGCCGTCCGCCACCGCTCCGCTGCCCGCAGCGGGAACCC
>DQVB01000220.1 GCA_015661985.1 Planctomycetota bacterium
GCCGCGCCCAGCTGAACGGGCGCCCCCCTCCCAGCCTGCTACCGCACAGTCGCGTCTTTCGCATCGAGCGGCCTGAACACCTCTTTGCTGCTGCCCAAATACCTTGCTCTCTCCTCCGCGCCTTCTATCACGCCACCATCCCCTCCCCAACACCCTGTGAACGGATACCCGAAACCGAAACAGAAAACACCGGGACGCCGAAAGAAACGCAAACGGGGCGGTCAGCCGCACAGGAAGGGAAACGACAAGCCCAAAGAAAAGAGCATACGCATGAATTGCCGGGCGGGGCGTTTGGGCCGTGGATTTGTGGGGTTTCAGGGGGTCTCCGAGGCAATACGGCGGCCTGTGGCGAGCGTCGGCGCCAAGGGCGCCACCGGACGTCGAGACTTCGGTCCACGGCCTGGATGGCTGCCGCTCGGACGGCCAAACGGGATCTTCCGACCGGGCGGGAGAACTGACGTTCGTGGACATGGACACCTTCCTGGCCGCCTTCTAACGGGCACCGACGCACAGCCGGCACGGGGATGGCGCGTGCCACGCGAGGATTCCGCCCCTATCTTGTCGACAGACAGCCCCCTGATGGGCCGGCAACTTTGCAGCAACGCGTCAAGCACCGGCCCACTGCCACCCCTGCTTACGTCACGAGTTCCTCCTGGCTATAATGGGAAGAGAAAATTCCTGTGCCCTTTTTTCTGAACAAAAGGACGCGACGAACAGAAAGGTACCGAGTGCGAAAAGAGGACCGCGCTCGGCAATCCCGAAACGATGTCGTGTTTCCCGCGGCATCGCGTCCTTCCCCCGCGGAATCTCCGTGTTCTCTTTTCTCCCTTCCCGCCCTTTGCATTTCTTGGACGATTCAACGAAAATGTCCACGAACCACGTCCTCGCCAGCCGGTCCGCCGCAAGCGGACCAAGGGGGAGGGCACATTTCCCGAGAAAGGAACACACGATGACAAAAACCGTCTTCTTTCCCGCGCTGCTAATGATGACCTTGCAGGCGAGTGCCGGCGAAAATGCAATGAACCTTCGAGCCTGGTGGGTGGATTCGCTGGACAAACTACTCGTCACCGCTGAAAAGCCGAACGCGTCCGATGTCGGGCGGATCGAGTCGGCACGGGGCGAACGGGAGGCGATTCAGATTGCGGTACGCAGTTCGACGGATTGTCGGGTGACGGTCACGGCCCGACCGTTCGGCCCGAAGCTGCCGATTCGCATTCGCCGAGTGGGTCGTGTCCCGATTGTGCGAGGCACGCACCGCACGCCGGAAAAAGAACTCGTGGCAAAAGCCCCGGTGCGATTGCCGGATCCGCTGTTTTCGGAAAACCGACTCGAACTCAAAGCCGACCGGACCGAGTGTTTCTGGCTCGATGTCGAAGTACCCGCGGACGTCAAGCCGGGAGAATATCGGACCGAAGTGACGATCGTCTCCGGCTCGCAATCGATCCGGTTGCCGTTCGTTCTTGTTGTGCATGAAGCGGTGATTCCGTTCCAGGGCCACTTGAGACTGACCAACTGGTTCTCCGTCCGCCCGAAGGAATTGGGATTCGGCGACGCGCCCGTCGGCAGCGAGGCCTGGTTCGCGAGTGCCGATCTCCTGTTTGACAGCATGTGGGCTCACCGGCAGGACATGTTCTGGACGCCTTTGCGACCGCCCTATATCAAACCGATCGCCGATGACGACGGTAGGATCGGCTTCGATTTCACGCTTTTCGATGCCTGGGTCAACGCCTTCTCCCGGCCGCGCGGTGGAATGCGGAAGACCTATATCGAAGGGCAACCCATCGCGTGGCGCAAGGGCTATGACGGCCACGTCAAGGCGCGCATCTGGAAGATTGTCGACGGCAAACCGCAACAGCGCATTATCGAAGTCGACGATCCGGATGCTCGAGAAGGCTATCGCTTGTTTCTCAGCGCCCTGCGCGACCACCTCAAGCAAAGGGCATGGCTCGACCGATTTCGAATCCACATTACGGACGAGCCGCATCGGCATCAGTTGAAACCGTACGCCGTGGTAGCGGGCTACGTGCGCGAGTTCGCGCCCGAATTTCGCATCATCGAAGCGCTGGACGTACACGACGACTTCGCATTCTTCGAGAAGAACTGCGACGTGTGGGTGCCCCAATTGGGACGCTTCAACAACACGCTGGATCAGATGCTCGACCGCCTGAAGGCCGGCAAGGAAGTGTGGATCTACACCTGTCTGTTTCCCAACGGAGAATATCCGAACCGCTTCATCGACTATCCGTTGATCAAGACCCGCATCTTGCACTGGATGAATTACCGATGGGGGTTCACCGGCTATCTCCATTGGGGATTCAACCATTGGCGAGGCAACGATCCGTTCGAGGACGTGGAACCGCCGCACGGCGCCTCGCGCTTCCTGCCGCCCGGCGACGCCTGGATCGTCTATCCCGGCCGACGAGAATTGCTCGATTCGGTGCGCCATGAAGCGATGCGCGACGGGGTGGAAGACTACGAATTGCTCAAGCTGTTGGAGAAAAGCGCTCCCAGGAAAGCTGATGAACTTGCGCGCCGGGCCGTTCGCACGTTTACCGATTATGTACGGGACACAGAGGCCTTCCGTGAAATCCGAGCGGAATTGCTCCGGTCGCTCTGACCGAGTCGGTGAAGACCGCAGTGGGCCTGAACCGTGCCGACGCCGAACCCGCCTGGCGGTTCCCGGACGGACAATGGCGGACAGACGGCGGGACCATCGAACCGTCGGACGAGCGCAAAGTGGGGGCGCCGTCGCTGTTGAAGCAGCCGATCTGTGATGATTCGAGTTTCGAACTCGAATTCCTACCGAAACCGGGTCCCGGCGTACGCGCCTCGGAGAGCATGGAGTGGGCTCAGACGCAGTGGGGTGGGGTCAGACCCTGTTAACAGGTGTTCAAGAACAGCCGTTGTCGGCCACTGCCCCACGCCATCACGTGATAGATCGCCCCGGCAAACTGGACTCGTAAAGGACGCACCATGGGGCGCATAGGCCGAACTGCGGCACAACGCCGCACTCCTGATAACAGGGTCTGACCCCTGAGGGTGATGAGGGTGAGGGTGACATGCGGGCCACGTTCTTGCGGAACCGCTCCCTGAACTCCTCCGGCGTGTCCTCGCGCTTGCCGTACCGGGTGGACGAGGAGAAGTGCCCGAAACCGCCCTTGCCGGAC
>DQVB01000590.1 GCA_015661985.1 Planctomycetota bacterium
GGCCGTGCTGGTGGAGTCCTACCCGGGCGGGACGGCCATGGCGTGGCCTCCCGGGCTGGTGGCCAGCGAGCCGCTGGGCACCGGCGTGCGGCTGCTCGAGGCAGCTTGCAGCTGGTTGGCCGATCGCCGCTGCCGCGAAGTCCACGTGCTTTTGCCGGTCGGGGCCTGCAACCGCGACCTTGTGACGCTGGAACAGTCCGGCTTCACGATGATGACCGAACTGGTCTACATGGCGGCCGAGCGGTCCGGTTTCCCGCGCCGCCGGCCGGAAGGCCCGTTGGAGTTCGAAGCCTTCCGAGACGGACAGTACACTCGCTTTGCCCGCCTCGTGGAGGCCACCTACCAAGGGACCCTGGATTGCCCCGAATTGGATGGCCTTCGCGTGATCGATGATGTGCTGGCCGGTTACCGAGCTGCGGGGGTGTTCCGTCCTCACTGGTGGCTGGTGGCCCGACAGGGCGGCCGGGACGCAGGTTGTCTGGTGCTGGCCGACCACCCGGATCAGGGCAACGTTGAACTGCTGTACATGGGCCTGAAGGCGGGTCTGCGGGGGCAAGGATGGGGGCAGCAGCTGGCCCGGCATGCCCAATGGTTGGCCTACCAGGCCGGTCGCGAGCGGCTGGTTTTGGCTGCCGACATCCGCAATTGGCCGGCTTTGGGGGTCTATCGGCGGGCTGGTTTCCTGGCCTGGGATCGGCGGCGAGTTTTCTGGCGAGTTCTGGCCGATCGACGGCGCGAAGGTGACTCTGCGGCCCCTGCCGACTGACACTATCCTGTTGTCGGCCAAAGGGTTAGTATGCCTCCGGAAACCCAACCGGGCGGCCTCCCGACAGGTTTTCCCCGTGTCGGCAGAACGGCGGCTGGTCAGCTCTTGCATGGCTGAGTGGGCGTGTTTGTGGCCTTTTTCGCGAGTGAAAAGGCCCTTCGGACGAGCCCCCTGGACGGGTTCTGTGCTTCGGGTGCGGTAGTGGTTTGACAGCACTGCCTGCCGGGCTACAATCGGCGTTCATCGGGTGACACAGACAACATCGGAACCGAGGCGGCCGCTGGCCGCCGAAGACCGCGATTCCCTTTCCCTGCGCCGGCTCAGCCTGCGCTGAGGCCGGACGTTGACATCACGAAGGTGCAACCGCCGGGGGAGGTGTGCGCGCCGGGGGCGCTGAGGAAGTGGCCAAGGACGATAGGGACGTCGTGTCAGCCTTTCGCGCCGTATTGGCTGACAGGGTCGGAAAAGAACGCTTCGATCTTTGGTTCGGCGCGAATGTCCGCCTGGAACGGGCTGGCGACGGTCTGGTCGTAGGCGCACCGAGCGGGTTCTTTTCGGACTTTCTTCGCATCAACTTCCGCCGCCACTTGGAGGCTGCCTGGGAGACGGTCACGGGTTCGGCGGCCGGGATCGAATTCCGAGTGGACCGGACCTTGCCTGACCCGCACGCGCCGCTGGCACCTGCTCAGCCACCACAGACCGATGGCGCCCCAACCTCAGACGGCGCGGATGAACCGGCCTCGGACGCGGCGCGCCGCCGCAATGGCCAGGGCACTGCTGGGCGACGCCGCTTCGCTGCCTTGGAATCCTTCGTCGTCGGGCCCTCTAATCGACTGGCCTATGCGGCGGCCGAACTGGCGGTGCGACAACCGGGCGAGCTGTCACCGCTGTTGGTCTATGGCCCCACGGGTGTGGGCAAAACCCACTTGCTGGAAGGCGTGTGGACAGCAGCCAAACGGTGGCGCCGAGATATCACGGCCATCTACCTTTCATCCGAACAATTCGCCAGCGGCTTTCTCCAGGCACTGCGGGGACAGGGGCTGCCCAGTTTCCGCCGCAAGTACCGTGACGTGGACGTGCTGATTCTGGATGATCTCCAGTTTCTTTGCGGCAAGAAGTACACACAGGTGGAACTGCTGTACACGATCGACACGCTGCTCCGGGAAGGCCGACAGCTGGTTCTGGCCAGCGACTGCGCACCACGGGATATGGGCGATTTCGCTGCGGAACTGGCCACCCGCCTGGAAAGCGGCGTGGTCTGTCCCATGGAGCCGCCCGACTACCCGACTCGGTTGGGCATCGTGCGCTACATGGCGCACCGCATGCGCCTCGACGTGCCCGAGGCCGTCGTCGACTTTATCGCCAGCCACCTCACCCGCCACGCTCGCCAGCTGTCCGGCGCCTTGTGCCGGCTGAAAGCAACCAGCCGGGCCACCGGAGAACCCATTACGCTGAGAATGGCCGAAGAAGCCCTGGGTGACTTGATCCGGGCCAGTAGCCCCGTGCTCGGTCTGGCCGACATCGACAGGGCCGTCTGCCACACCTTCGGGCTGGAACCCCAAGCCTTGAAATCCTCAGGCAAAGCCAAACGCGTCACTTACCCCAGAATGCTGGCCATGTGGCTGGCCCGCAAGTATACCCGTTCAGCCCTTTCTGAAATCGGCCAATACTTCGGCGGACGGAGCCATGCCACCGTGATCTCGGCCAACAAACGCGTCGAGGGCTGGCTGGCCGACGGCACCACCGTTGAGCTGGCCAGTAAGACGTGGCAAATCGCCGAAGCCATCCGCGAAGTCGAGCGGTCGCTCCGCGCCGGCTGATGACCAGACCCTACCACCAGCGAAGGCCGCCATCGGCAGCCTGCCCCGCCCCGTGCTCGGCACCTCGCTGTTACGATGGCTCGCTTTCCAGCGGCTGGGCCCGAATCGGGCCGAAACGCTCCAGCCGCACAGGCAGCACCAGTAACTGATCGTTGCGGCAGTTCTGTACCAGAAAGGTGACGCGACCCGCCCGGTCGGCCCGCAACTGCAACTCGTCGCCCAACGGATAAAGCAGACCGCCCACAAAGCCCACCTGGTAACCGTCGACGGTCACAATCACGTCGTGCCGCTCCAGACCGGCCCGCGCCGCCGGGCTGCCCGGCAACACCCGGGTGATCACCACCCCGGTGTTCGTGTTGTAGGCATAGACGCCCAGCCACCAGCGCCCAGCGAAAAACCGCTGACGGTCCGAGAAACCGGGCCGCAACGCAGGCATGCCCTCCTCGGTCGCCTCGGCCTCCGCCTGCCCCTCGGCGCCGCGACGTCGAGGGGCCGGTTTGCCACGCTCCCGCTCCCGGCGACGAACACCTGGGGCTCGGGCCCCGGCAGCGGCGAGGAAGCCCAAGCCAGCCAAACCGACCATCTGCCTCCGCGTCCACCTACTTCCGCTGCGCATCTTCAACACTCCCACCAAACCAACCAGACACCGAGACACAACAGGCCCGAAAATGCACCGACGACCCTTCAGATGCAAAACAAGTCTGCTTTGAAACCAGCTTTCCGGCAGACGTAAGCAGCAGAAAGATTGCAGCCGTCTCCGAGGAGAAAAAGGCGGCCGCCTGCTCAGGTCGCCTCGACTGGCTACGGAGACATCGCCTCCGCTGGAAGCAGGTGAAACCCGTCTGGGTCCCTGGCAAGGGCCCCCCAAACCGACTCGGGCGGTTGCCCTGCCATTCGGCGTTTCACCACCCCCTGCAGCACGAGACGACCCGACCAGCTTACAACCGGTCCCCCATCACGGTGCTCGTCGCGCTGGAAACAAACGCCGGAGCCTGCGGGCACGGCTCGACAGCGCCGGACCGGCCATAGCCAAACAGGCTGGCCGCCCTATCCGACTCCGCCAAAGCTCCGGTCCTTCAAACGGCGCACCTCACAGATGATTCGGAGCCCACACTTCCCCTTCAGTTTACCCGACCGGAAAGTCCTTGCAACCCTTCTGGAGAAAACAAATCCATATTCTCCCCCGCGGCCGTTTGTCTGAGGCCAAAACGGCGGTCGTCGCCACAACATAGCGAGAATAGTGAATCCAGATAATCCTTGCGCCCCGCCTCGTCGGGTGAGCACGCCGTAAGGCCCTCAAAACGTGTCCTACCAATAATCAAGGCTCGGCCGAGAAAAAATCCGTCGCGGGCCGGCCTCCCGACCGGCCCCCACTCATCCGGACCGAAAGTCTTCATTCCGGCCGTCCCGTCAACGCTTCGCCCTGCCGACGATCACTACGAAAAGCGAATTTCAGACACGCTCTCAGCTCGAGCTTTGCCGTTCTTGGTGGTTGCGGACAGGCTGTTCGGCGCAACTAATTGCGTAGCAAGACCTTGCGGAACTACTCTGTACAGACGAACATGTTTGTCA
>DQVB01000160.1 GCA_015661985.1 Planctomycetota bacterium
GGCTACCGACCCCGCGGCGACCGACGAAGGGCCAAGCGATAGAGCCCGCCGCGCGCCCCGGCCACCGCCGCTGCCCCGTTCCGAGTGGAGCAGGCCACTCCGCGGAGCCGAATTGAGAAAGGGGGGACGTTTTGCGCCGCCACCGTGCTGGTAATGCGTCCTTGCCAATCTCGTGAACCGAAGAAAACAACAAAGACAGGAAGTCTGCGCAATGTACGAAGCCTTCTTTGGTCTCGCTCGCCGGCCGTTTCCTTCGGTTCCTTGTACTGAATCCTACTTTCCGGCTACGGGCATCGAGTCGGCTCGACAAGTGTTGACACGCTGCATCGAGCGGTCCGAGGGAGTGGGCCTGTTGATCGGGCCGTCGGGCACGGGCAAATCGCTCCTGTGCCGGATGTTGGCTGAGTCGTTCCGCGGATCCTTTGACGTGGTCTTCTTGTCCAGCGGGCGGCTGGGCACGCGCAAGGCCCTGATGCAAGCCATCTTGTTTGAGCTGGGTCAACCGTACCGCGGCATGGACGAAGGCGAACTGCGTCTGGCGTTGGCGGACTACCTCACTTCGAGCTCAGGAGCCCAGGCCGGGATGCTTCTGGTGGTGGACGAGGCTCACACCCTGTCGCCCCGTCTGTTGGAAGAGATCCGCACGATCACCAACCTGGTCTGTGATGGCCAGCCGCGGACGCGGCTTGTGCTGAGCGGTTCAGCGGCCCTGGAGGAGCGGCTGGCCAGTCCCAAGCTGGAGTCATTCAGCCAGCGGATCGCAGCCCGCTGCTACCTGGAACCGCTCAATCGCACCGAGACCGAGCAATACGTATGGGCCCAGATCGAGGGGGCTGGCGGCCAGGGGCGCGAGCTGTTTCCACCGGAAAGCTGCGAGGCCGTTTACCATGCCACCGACGGCGTGCCGCGGCTGATCAACCAGGTCTGTGACCACGCCTTGCTTCTGGCCTACGCCGACGGTTGCCCCGAAGTGGACAAGGGGCGAGTGGAGCGGGCGTGGGCGGATTTGCAGCAGTTGCCTACGCCATTCAGCGCCGATGATCAGCAGGAGGCCGAACAGGTGGTGATCGAATTCGGCCGGCTGGATGATGACGATGAGGAGGCTGCGGACGAAGGCGACAGCGAGGTCCGCTGTTTGCCCATGCTTCGAGTGGCCGATCTGTTCGACGAACCGGAGGAACCGGCCGTCCAGGTGGAAGCGATCCAGGGGGCCTTGGACGATCTGGACCAGCCCCCGGAGGCGGAAGCGGCCGCCGTGCCGCAGACGCCCGGCAGAGACGCCGAGGCAGAAAGTCCCGGCGATGGGGCGATCGAAGGGGAAGGCGAGACGGAGAAACCGGTCGACATAGAGGGCCAGGGTATGGAAGCAGAAAACCCGTTCGACGAGCCGTTCCAGGAAGAGGAAGTGATCATCGAACGATTCGGAGGCCGCCCGGAGTCGCCGGAGGATGAACTGGTCGCATCGGCGACGGACGGACAGGCTGCGTCGGCTCCGCGGGAGATCGGCACGCCCGTGCCCGAGCCAGCGCCGCCGGTGGGGCCGGTTTCGGGCCAGCTGGACGAGCCCGCTTTGCCCTTCCAGCCGCTCCCTTCGTCGCCTCCGGTGGAGAACCCATTCCAGGCTGAGGCCGAATCGGAAGGGTCCGAGCTGACGCAGGCGGCCACCCAGGGGCTAGTACAGGTGGAGACCTACTTTGACCAGCCGGCTCAGTGGGTTTGGCGAACCGATGCGTTCGGCCCGCACCAGGGGCTGCCGGCCGAGATCGAGGGGTGCGTGGTTGACGAGAACGCCGCTTCGCCTGCTCCAGCAGCGGCCGACAGCCCCGGCGCGCCGGCAGGAGAGGAAGGGGCCCACGACGAGTCCCCAGGCTGGAGCAGTCAGCCGCAGACGGTGCCCATGCATCGGGGAGCCGGGCGGGGCGCTGTGGGCCAGTCTTTCAGCGAGGCGCACGAAGAGCCCGAAGACAAAGACCTGATTGTGGTCGAGGAAGGCTACGGGGATTTCGACGGGCTGCCCAGACGCGTCGCGCGTGTACGCGTCCAGCAATACAAACAACTGTTCGCCACGTTGCGTCGCGGTCGCGAGGACTGACCATGGGCCGGCTCGTCAATGCGTTGAAACAGATCGACACCGGCCCGGGGTGGCCAGCGGCTCCACGACCGCCCCGTCCTGAGGAGTTGGCGGCCTTCGGGCTGCGCTGGCCCTCCAGCCCAACGGAAGGGGAGCCGACGTGCGGCCCACAGCATGGCCAGCCGGCGGAGCCCCTTACGGAAAGCTCCTGCGCCGAAAGCCGTGTGCAGCAGGCCCTGGACCGCTTGGAAGAAGCGTTGGACCAGTCCGGCTTGGAGCGGGCGGCCAACGCGCCGGGCCGAATCGAATCGGCGGAGGAAGAAGGGGTATCCAGCGGTGGTGCGGAGCCGACCGAAGTGGCGTTGGGGGCGGATTCCGGGCCAGGGGTCGAGCTGCCGGAGAGCGCCTCTGCTGACTGGGTTCGTGGGGCAAAGCAGCCAGTTTGGATCCGGGTGGCGGGGGATTTGGCGGCCCGCCTCCCCGACACATCGCCGTGCACCTTGATGGTTTTCGCTCCGGGCCTTGGTCCGATTCGCGGCTCGGCCACGTTGCAGCTGGCTGCAGCGCTAGCCGACCGGCACGACGCAACCACGTTGGTTGTGGATTTGGACTTCCAGCGACCGATCCGGCCCGACCTGGCTGGGCTGGTGGAGCCGCACGCCGACCGGGGGCCTGCCGCCGGCCCCGAAGACCTGGTCGTGGCCACCGCTCACCAGCGTGTGGGGCTGTTGCCCTTGGCCGGCGCCGTCGGCCCCGATCGCCCGCCGCCTTCGCCGGAGGCCTTGACCGAGCTGCTCGGCGCCCTGGTTCCCCACTACGGCCTGATGCTTCTCGGCGCAGGGCCCGCGCTGTGTGAAGAACTCACCCCGTTGCTCGACACGTGCCACGGGGTCATTCTCCTCGTGCGGCTGGGCCATACGCCGCGGCGCGCCTTGGGGCGGCTGACCCGCATGGCCCGGCGAGGTGGCGGCCCCGTGCTCGGCGCCGTCGTCATCCAGGGTCCCTGATCGGGGTCGGCCTTCACGCGGCCGCATGCGTCAACCGGCGCCGGTCACCTGGGGCAACCCGAGCCGAGCTGCTTCAGAATTCCGCGTTGCCCGGCGTGCGGGGGAAGGGGATCACGTCACGGATGTTGCCCATCCCGGTGATGAACTGCACAAGCCGCTCCAAGCCGAGCCCGAAGCCCGAATGGGGCACCGTGCCGTAGCGGCGCAGATCCAGATACCACCAGTAGTCATCGGGGTTCAGGCCCTGCTCGCGCATTCGCTCCTCGAGCACCTCCAGCCGCTCCTCGCGCTGGCTGCCGCCGATGATCTCACCCACTTTGGGCACCAGAACGTCCATGGCTCGCACCGTGCGCCCGTCGTCGTTCAGCCGCATGTAGAAGGGCTTGATCGAACGGGGGTAGTCAAACAGGATCACCGGACAACGGAAATGCTTTTCTGTCAGGTAGCGTTCGTGTTCGGCCTGCAAGTCGCAGCCCCATCGGGTGGGGAATTCAAATCGCTCGCCGCACCGTCCGAGCAGATCCATGGCTTCGGTATAGCTGAGCCGCACGAAGCGGCTGGCGACGATCTGCTCGAGTGTCTCCAGCGCCGTCGGGTCAATCCGCTGGTTGAAGAACTTCATGTCCTCACCGCAGCGGGCCAACACGTCCTGGAAGATCCGCTTCAGTAGGCGTTCGGCCAGGTCCATGTTCTGGTCCAGCTCGAAGAAGGCCATCTCCGGCTCGACCATCCAGAATTCGGCCAGGTGCCGGGAGGTGTTCGAGTTTTCGGCCCGGAAAGTGGGCCCAAAGGTGTACACCTTGCCCAAGGCGCAGGCAAAGGCTTCGGC
Organism: Planctomycetota bacterium; assembly: GCA_015661985.1. GTDB lineage: Bacteria > Planctomycetota > Planctomycetia > Pirellulales > Thermoguttaceae > SZUA-1497. The sequence continues at coordinate 3,908 of DQVB01000160.1, forward strand.
CTCCAGCTGGCCGCTGACCGTGAGGTACGAGGGACGGTCGAAGAAGTCCAGGGAGAAGTCGGGGGGCGAGCCGGTTTGGGCCAGCTTGCCGAGGTCGAGCGTGGTGACCTGGAACATCTCGCCGGCCCCCTCGCAGTCGCTGGCCGTGATGATCGGCGTGTGCACATACAGAAAGCCTTCCTCCTGGAAGAACTGGTGGATCGAATGGCACACGCAGTTCCGCACGCGGGCCACCGCGCCGAAGGTGTTGGTGCGCGGCCGCAAATGGGCGATAGTGCGCAGGAATTCGAACGAGTGACGCTTCTTCTGGAGGGGATACCGCTCGGAGTCCGCCCAGCCGTGGACGGTGATCGATGTGGCGTGAACCTCCGTGGCCTGGCCCCGGCCCGGCGACTGCCGCACCTCGCCCCGCACCGTGACGCTCGAGCCGGCCGTCAGCCGCTTGATCTCCGTCTGGTAGTTGTCCAAGTCCTGGCCAGCAATCACCTGGATGTTGCCCAACGACGAGCCATCGTTCAGCTCCAGGAAGCTGAAGCCCGCCTTCGAGTCTCGCCGCGTGCGGACCCATCCCTGCAAAATGACCTGTCGTCCGATCGACTCCGGCTTCCTGGCTTCAGCCACCGAGATCTTTTCCACCATCGGCTTGCTCCACGGATCCGCGACCACCAAACGGACCGATGCCCCGCCCTTATCCCAAGGTCGGCCAGGCTTTCAGCCCGTCACCCACAACCCAAAGACGAGCGCGTAATGGAGTGGGACGCCACTGCCTCAGGCCCTTGGGTCCTGGATGGCAGGCTCGAAGCCTGCCCCACGTCAGGCTTGTCGGGTCGCCAGATCGCCGCGGCCGCGGCAGGATTCGATGTTATGCACATGGACGTGTTCGCCCCGGCGGATGTCCCGTGTCGCCCGCCCGATACTCATTCCGTATTTGAGCACCGTCTGGCCGGCCGGGATGTCCACCCGCGCGAACTTGTGGTAGGCCGGGATATCGTCGGCCAAAGTCACTTCGGCCGATTCTTCACTCCCCTGGATCGTACATTGGACCAGATCACCCTTTCGGCCTTCGCCGATCAGGTTGGCCACGTTATCATGCGGATCGATCACGAGGGCTCGAAGTGGCATAATTTCCTCCCTATCGACGCCGTCCCTGCTCTTCAAACCGTAATCCCCTGCGAGAACAAAATGCGCCCTTTCCGCGCCGGGCACGTACCCTCAAGCCATAGTACCGTGCTCCCTTCCGCTGTGCAAAAAGGGGCGAGTCGACCTCCCGAGCCGGCCGCTCGCTGCCCGTCCGTGTCGTCCTACGTCGGAGGGGCTGGGAGGCTGCTCATGCGTCGCAGTCTGGCCACCGCTTCGCTCACCGCGCCAATGGCGTAGTTCACGTCCTCTGGCGTATTGAACCGCCCCAGCCCGAAGCGGAGGCTGCCGCGGGTTAAGTCTTCGCCGATTCCCAAAGCCCGCAGCACATGGCTCGGCTCGGGGCGCGAGGAGGTGCATGCGGCCCCGGTGCTCGCGGCCAATCCCCGGATGCTCATCAACAGCGACTCGCCGTCCACCCCGGCGAAACTGACGTTCAGGTTGCCCGGCAGTCGCCAATCGGGCCGCTCCAGCGCCGGGCCGTTCAGCTGCGTCTGCGGAATCCGGGCCCGGAGGCCTTCGTAGAGGCGGTTGCGGAGGGCAGCCAGCCGTTCGGATTCGGCGGGCATCTCGTCCATGCACAGCTCCAGAGCCTTGGCGAAACCGACGATCCCGGGGACGTTGAGCGTACCGCTCCGCAGCCCGTTCTCGTGGCCGCCGCCCAGGATGATTGGTTCCAGACGCACGTGGGGAGCACGACGGCGCACGTAAAGCGCCCCGATCCCTTTGGGCCCGTAAATCTTGTGCGCCGTGAAGCTCATCAGGTCGACCTGCAGCTCTTCCACATCCACGGGGACCTTGCCCACCGCCTGAGTGGCGTCGGTGTGTAACAGGACGCCGCGCCCTTTGCAAATACGACCGATCTCGCCCACCGGCTGCAGCACACCGATCTCGTTGTTGGCCAGCATCACGGACACAAGAATCGTGTCGTCGCGGATCGCCTGGGCCACCTGTTCCGGGCGAATCCGGCCGGCCGCGTCGTCCGGGGCTTGGATCACGGGCAGGAGCGTCACTTCGAACCCGTTCTGCCGTAGCTTCTCCAGCGGGTCGAGCACGGCGGAATGTTCCGTCACGACGCTGATCAAGTGCCTTCCCTTATGCTGCCATCGGCCGGCCACCCCGCCGATGGCCAGGTTGTCACTCTCCGTAGCCCCGCTGGTGAAGATGATCTCTTTGGGCCGTGCGCCCACGGCGCGGGCGATCGACCGGCGCGCCTGGTCTACCGCCTCCTTGGCCGACCAGCCGAAGGCATGAGTCGTACTCGCCGCGTTCCCGTAGCATGCGCCGAAATAGGGCAACATGGCCTCGACCACGCGCGGGTCGACCCGCGTCGTGGCATGATTGTCCATGTAGACGGTGCCCTCGAGCTGCTTGTGTGAAACCGGCGGGTTCATTCTCTTGCAGGCGCCAAGCCTCGGACAAACAAAGCATCCAAGCAGTACTGGGACCAGGTTTCGAATTCGTCGATTTCGGCGAGGATCGTTTCCAGCGGCAGGAAGCCGCTTCGGACGATCTCCGCTTCCCGCGGCCGCACCGCAGGCCGCTGGACATCGAACAAATGGACGACGCCCAAATGGACACGACCCACCGCTGTCTGGTCATCGTTGATCAGCCCCACACAGCGGTCCGCATAGGGCGTGTCGATGATTACTTCCTCACCCAGTTCACGGCGCATTCCCTCCTCGTACGCGGTGGTTTCCGCATTCCCCCGGGCATCATAGACGCAAATGTGGCCCCCGATGCCCACGCTCCGCTTGCGGTGCAGCCGCTCTTCGCCTTGGCCAATACCGCGGGTGTACTGAAACACCCTGTCCCGGCCGTCGCCATCCCGGTACCGGAAGATGACGTAGGGAATGAGCTGTTTGAACTCCGGGTCCTCCTCCACCTCCCGACGCGGCCGATACGTGGTGTGCTCCGGTCGGAGCAGCTCCAGCAAATACCGATCCACGTGGGTGGAAAAACCCTGAAAATAACCCAACTTTCGAAACAGGGCTGTGGGCACTACCAAAACACGTTCGGTCGACACATCCGCCACGGGCACGTCCTTTCCCCGATTGATCCAGCAGCCGGGCTGCGGGTCGTCACGCCCAGCGCGGCGATTGTACCCCACCGTTACAGAAAGGAAACGCAGGATGGGCCTTCTTGCCCGCCAATCATCGGCTCGACCGGCGACTCCGGGTACTGCGGCAAAACTCACATTTCTTGCGACATTTACGATGCCCAGGCCATTGCGCGCGTTGTTCCCCTTATGACGGACAGGAATATCCATACTACCCTGCCCGTTTGCAACGCTGGGGTGTGACCACCCCAGGGCTGAGTGCGTCGCAGCACGGCAACGGCTTCACTGCACCGGCCAAGGGGCCTGTCTTGCTTTCCCCCTACGGAGAAGGCGTTTTCTCATCTCGTCAGCATACATTCCGCCTGCACCAAGTGCAGCGATCCGCCCGCATCGGCTGGGCTTCGTACCGCGCACGGTTGGACACTTCCGCACTGGACCCGGGAAGGGCTCGACACGCGGAAAAACCAAACCGTCTTCGGTATGAAAGTATACGGACCGCCCGTCCGGATGGCGACCCGCCACGGCGCCGGCAGCGCGCCGGGGTCACACGATCAACATGGCGTCGCCGTAGCTATAGAACCGGTACTCTTCCCGGATGGCCTCCTCATAAGCTCGTTTGATCAACTCGTCGCCCCCGAAGGTGCGGGCCAGTACCAGGAGTGTGGTTCGAGGCAGGTGGAAATTGGTCAACAGGGCATCCACGGCGCGGAAGCTGAACCCGGGGCGAATGAAAAGGTCCGTCTTGCCCGAGAAGGGCTTCAGCCGGCCACCCAGAGCGGCTGTCTCCAGGACCCGCACCGTGGTTGTACCCACAGCCACCACCCGTCCGCCCCGGTGGCGGCAGGCGAGGATCAGTTCCACGGCCTCAGGGCTCAGATTGGCCCATTCGGAGTGCATACGATGCTCGGCCAGCGATCGGCTCTCGATGGGCTTGAAGGTACCCACGCCTACATGCAGGGTCAACGTGACCACCTTGGTCCCCCGCCGCTCGATCTGGTTAAGCAGTTCGCGGGTGAAATGCAAACCAGCCGTGGGGGCCGCGATGGCCCCGGGCTGCCGGGCGTAGACCGTCTGATAGCTTTCTCTGTCGGACTGGATCATCTCGCCTTTGCGGATGTAAGGTGGCAGAGGCACCCGGCCGACTCGCTCCAGCACAGCCAGCGGGGCTTCAGCGGTCATGGGCCGTACAACCCAAGTGCCATCGTCTTGGCGCGGCCCCATACGCAGCTGGATGTCTTCCCGCCCTTGGGCGTTGATGAGCGTAATCGATTCGCCGGGAACCAGGCGCCCCCGCGTCTTGCACATCACCCGCCACAGCCCTTCACGGCTGGCTTCCAAAAAAAGGGCCTCCCACCGCCCGCCCGTGTGGGTCCGAAAGCCAAGCAGCCGGGCTGGGATGACGCGCGTGTCGTTCAGCACCAGACAGTCGGCCGGGCCCAACAGGCCGGGGAGGTCGCGCACGTGGAGGTGCTCCCAACAGCCACGACGGCGGTCCACAACCATCAGCCGGGCATCCGACCGTCGAGCAAGGGGGGTCTGGGCGATCAGCTGCCGCGGCAATTGGTAGTCGTATTCGTCAATCTCTGCCATCTTCGGCCTGGCCGACAGCGCACAAGGTGCACTTTACCCCACTCCGTCAAAGGAGTATAAGCCCACGGGCCCGGTCGGGGCAGGGGATGTGGCGATGCCAGCGATCCGCGTAGCGCTCTGTATTACGGAACTGGAGGTGGGGGGGGCTGAGAAAGCCTTCACCGAACTGGCTGTGCGCGCCGACCGCCAGCGGTTCCGGGTCATGGCCATCTGCCTGGGGCCACGTCCCGCCCAGCCCCGAGCTGCCCTGGTCAAGCGGCTGGAGGCGTGCGGCGTGCCGATCACCTTCCTCGGCGCCCGCTCGGGGCACCAGTTCCGCTTCGCGGTTCGGGAGCTTCAGCGGCGGCTGGCCCAGCAGCAGATTGACCTACTGCAGTCTTTCCTGTTCCACGCCAACATCGTCGGGCGGCTGGCCGCCCGACGAGCCGCTGTGCGGCGGGTAGTGTGCGGCATCCGCGTGGCCGAACCACGCCGCTGGCACAGGTGGGTCGACCGACTGACCCAAACGATGGTCGACCGATACGTGTGCGTCAGCCAGGCAGTGGCCGATTTCGCGACCTCCCGCGCGGGCTTGGCCGCCGAAAAACTCGTGGTGATTCCCAATGGAGTCGATCTGGACCGATACCCACCGGCCTGCCCAGCAGACCTTGAGGCCTTTGGCATCCCCCGCTCGTCGCCAGTGGTGACGTTTGTCGGCAGGCTGGAGCCACAAAAAGGGCCCGAGTGGCTCGTGCGAAATGCCCCCAGCTGGCTGGAGCAGCTCCCTGCGTGCCACCTGCTTCTGGTGGGCGACGGGCCGCAGCGCCGGCGACTCGAACGAATCCGCCGCCGGCTGGGGATCGCTCAACGGGTCCATCTGCTCGGCTGGCGGCCCGACGTGCCGGAGATCCTGGCGGCTTCCCATCTGGTGGTGCTGCCGTCGCGCTGGGAAGGGATGCCGAACGTGATCCTCGAGGCCATGGCCACCGGCCGGCCAGTAGTAGCCACCGACGTGGAAGGCGTCCAGGAACTGCTGGGCCCGGCCGCGAAAGGCCAAACCGTGGCTTGGGGCGACTCGGTAGGCTTTGCCAGGCGCGTGGTGGCCCTGCTGAGCGACCCTCAACTGGCCGCACGCATTGGGCAGGCCAACCGTCAGCGGGCCGAGCGACAATTCCCGATAGGGCGCACCGTAAGGGCTTATGAAGAGCTTTGGGCGTCGCTGGCGAGGCAACAAGAGCCATGAACTCCCCTTGTCGAGCGGTCTGGATCAGGTCTGGGGCGGCATGAGCCCACGACCTTTGGCCAAGCTGACCAAAGCAGCCAAAAAGGGACGTTTGGGGAAATCAGGGGCTGTCGATCCAGGTCATTTCCCCGCTGCGGACAGGCGCAGCGGGCCGGAAAAATTTTTTTGAAAAACTTGCGTCCCCTGCATTTGATGGAAGTCCAAGGGCTGTACGGAACTAGGACGACCGCCTGCGGCGGAGAGCCGATCGGGGTGGGACAAGCCAGGTTGACGGGGCTATGGGCAGCAGTATATTTGGGGCTGCGTGGGGCTGAGTGGGGATTGTTGGTGAAAGATGCTGCTGACCGGGACTTATAGCCGCTCGCTGGATGAAAAGCTGCGAGTGGCCATTCCCAAGCCCCTTCGCCTTGCGTTGGCTTGTCCCCAGGGCGGGGCACTGTACGTGGCCCCGGGAACGGATGAATCGTTGGTCGTCTACACGGAGGAGGCCTTTGCGGAGCTGGCCAGGCGGCTGGCTCAATCTTCGCCCACCGAGGGTCATGTACGTGCGTTCACAAGATTGTTTTATGCCCGCGCCCAGCGGGTCGCGTTGGACCGGCAGGGACGGATCCGCATCCCCGCCGAGTTGGCCCAGTTGGCCGGGCTGCGGGGCACGGTAATCCTGTTGGGTGTTCAGGACCACTTGGAGCTCTGGGCTGAGCAGCGGTGGAGGACGTATCTGGAGGAGAAACGGGGTCAATTCGACCAGATTGCTGAGGCCGCCTTTCGGCCGGTGGGTTGATCTTCGGCCGGCTGGGGGCGGGGGAAGCATGGGCTTTACAGAGAGCCCATGGGTTTGTTCGGGGAGCAAGAACCGCGAGCGTTCCGGGCGCGAGTACTCACCGGTGCTTTGATTACGCACATTGCCAAGTGGATGCCGTAGAACTGTCTGTCGGTTGTGTCTGACGAAGGAGGAGACGACCCTCCCTGTGATTTGTTTTCGCCTAGCGTGAGGACGGGGGCGTCCGTGGCGGCCACCGACGGGCGTTCCCCTAATGGCTAGCCGGGCTGGGGCCAGTTCTCACGGGCCGGGCCGAAAGGACGCGCTCGGCTGCGACGAGCGGCGTTACTTGTCGCCTTCGCCGACGAGTCGACCGCTGGCACTCCACCTCACCACGGGCACACGGACGTGCCCGAGGTCGAGTGCTTTCGGCCGAGGGGCTGGCGTGGTGCCCCCCGGCGGTCCGGACAGGAGTTGATCAGAAAACCTCGTCCTGATCCCTCCCCACGGTGGAGTAGGGCAAGCCGTACCGAGAGGGTTTTCGCAGCGCGGCAGGCGGAGTCTGCGGCCGCGGGCCAGCCCCTTCCATCGAGGCGGGGAGGTTGGTCGATAAGAGCTGTAGCCAGCCGTCTGGGCGTGTCGCTCCCCGGCCGGTTTGGGCACATGAGCTTACCACCAACCCACCACATTCCCGTTTTGCTGGAGGAGGTGATCCGGTGGCTTGTGCCGCAGCCTGGGGCCGTGGTGGTAGACGGGACCCTTGGCGGAGGGGGGCATGCCAGGGCGTTGGCCGAGCGGGTGGGCCCCGCAGGTCGGGTCATCGCCGTGGACCGGGACCCTGGGGCGGTGGAGGCGGCTGCCCAGCGTCTGGCGGGCCTACCGCTGACGGCGGTGCACGGCAATTTCGCCGATTTGCCGGAACTGCTGAGGGAATTGGAGCTGCCCGCGGTCGACGCGATCATGTTGGATTTGGGGATGTCAAGCGATCAATTGGCTGACCTGGAGCGAGGCTTCAGTTTCGATGCCGACGGGCCGCTGGACCTGCGGTTTGACCCGGGCAGTGGCGAACCGGCCAGTCGGCTGGTGAACCGTTTGGACGAGCGCCGGTTGGCTGAGTTGATACGTCGTTACGGGGAGGAGCGATTCAGCCGCCGCATCGCTCGGGCCATCGTCGAGCAACGCCGGCAGGCGCCGATCCGGACGGCTCGCCAATTGGCCCAGGTGGTTCGTGGGGCGGTTCCCCGGAGGGGCCCAAGCCGCATCGACCCAGCTACCCGCACGTTCCAGGCGTTGCGGATCGCCGTCAACCAGGAACTGACCTGTTTGGAGACAGCCTTGAAACGGTTCCCCGAATGCCTGAAGCCCGGCGGCCGCGTGGCGATCATCAGTTTTCACTCCCTCGAAGACCGGCGGGTCAAACAGGCCTTCCGGGACGACCCCCGGTACAAAGTGCTCAGCAAGAAACCGATCCGGCCCAAACCGGAGGAGATTGCGTTGAATCCCAGGGCGCGGAGTGCCAAGCTCCGCGTCGCCGTCCGCCAGTAGTTGAGGAACTGCCATGTCCAACAAAAAGGATTTTGTTGGCGGTGGGGACCAGGAGTCCCAAAGCGATGGATCGCTCGACGCCGTGCAAGCCGACGCTCGCCGCATGGCGCGGGAGGTGAAGATCGGGGTGGGCCTGATCGCCGTGCTGCTGGTGGTCTTCGCCGTAGCCCTGTACCACCGTCTGAGCGGCTCACCGGACGATTCGCTCGCCGTGGCCGCTGAATCGGCGACCTCAGATGCCGTTCCAATTTCGCTGGCCGAGACCGCCTCGCAAAGCGCCACGACGGCTGAGGTCGTCCAAGCCCGGCCGGGCTCGCTGCGAGGGTCTCCCCAATCACCCGAGACCAAGACATTCGGCAAGGCAAGCGACTCGGCCGCCTCAGCTGAAGTCGATTCGGCCGAGCAGGCCCCCAGGCCTACGCTGACCTACATGCCCGTGCAATCCGACGAGGACGGGCAAGAGCAAAGGGCTGGAAGAGCCGACCAGGCGTCGGAAGATCAGTCCGGCGTGCTCTCGGGTGCTCAACCGCAACAGTCGGCAGCGACCGAGGCACCGCTGCCTGTGGTTCCTCTCAGCCCTGCGCCAGACCAGGCTCGCGGTACGGCCCAGGCCCAGACGGCCATAGCCCAATCGGCCCCATCGTTTTCCGTCAGCTCGGCCAGCGGTTCAGCCATCTCGGCCGGACAGCGCCCCGCCGATACCAGCGGCCCGAGCGCGTGGAGTACTGCGCAGGCCAGCGGGCGGCCCTTCCGAGACGCGACAGCACAGCCGGGGCTGGAGGGGAGCATGGCACGGCAGCAGGCCGGCGGCGGGGGGGCCAGTTCACACGCCACCTTCAAGGCCCCGGAATCGCCCGGCACGGCAGCAGCAGCCCCCGACAGCCGATTTGCCCCGCAGCAGTCGGCGTTTCCGCCCGGCGACACCGGCCTGTCCATGGGCGGGGCGGGCGCTGCCTTTGTGTCGGCCGCCCGCGATGGCAAGTACGTCGTGCAGCCGAACGACAACTACTGGGTGATCTCCGAGAAAGTCTACGGCACGGGGGCCTTTTTCCGCGCCTTGGCGGAACACAATCGCCGCGGGCAACCCGACCCTAACCGCCTGGAGTTGGGAGCGGAGATCTCCGTGCCACCGATCGAAGAGTTGGAAAAACGGTACCCTGATCTCTGCCCCAAGCCGGAGCACCGGCAAGTCGCAGCCCGCCGCCAGTCAGTGATGCATGCAGCCAGTCACGTCTCCGGCGCGCGGGTCTACGTGGTACAGCCCGGCGATACGCTGTTCGACATCGCCCGGCACGAATTGGGCAAAGCGTCTCGATACGCGGAGATCATCCAGCTGAACCGCGACGTCCTCGGGGAGCAGTTCGATTACCTCACACCGGGCATGAAGCTCATCTTGCCGGACGATGGGGATTCGCCCGCCGGACAAGTGACCCAGCGGGCCGAAGACGTCTATCATCGCTAAATGACCGGGGACGAGTTGTGCGGCAGGCGGCGCGGGCGAAAACCCGGAATGCGAAGCACGAAAGCGCGAAACAAGCACGAAATCCGAGATTCCAAAGTCCCAAACGTACCGTGCACCGCTAGATGCTGTGCCGTAACTGCCGGATAGCAGCCGGGGTTTTTGTCATTGGGGTTTGGGGCATTCGGATTTGTTTCGGTATTCGCATTGAGACCTTCGGATTTGTCGTTGGCGGTGTCGGAGAATCGCGCACGGCGATTTCGTCGTTTGTTTGTCGTGCGTTGGGCGCCCCGTGACAACCGGCCAGCGTGCCCCTTGCCCCCGGCGTGCCGTACAGCCACGGGTCTTCGTCCTTGTTGCGGGCGCAGCCGGGCCGGCGAACTCCAGTTTCCTGATTGTGCAGCACCATTACAGGCGATGGAGCCGATCGCAACCAGGAATGTGGCTTTTTTCGCGCAGTTCCTGACCGCAGAGGACGCAGAGAACGCAGAGCTGTTCGCGGAGCGTCTCTTCAATGGTCTCAGGGGACTCTGCGCACTCTGCGGGTAAAGGCTTCGCCACGTGTGGTGGTGGTGAAACCCCCTGTTTTGTTGCTACAGTGTCGGTTTCCTCCCTTTTTTCGACTCCGCATCGGTCGTCTGCGCCTCGGCGATTCAGGACCGCTCGGCCTTTTGGTCGCCTTTTTCCCCTGAGATATGCGCTGAGGAGCTGATCGCAAGAAGGCTCGCGGTCGTTGAGCCACCTCGGCTGGATGGTGGCCGCGGGTCCGGTATGGCGAGCCTCGAGCACTGCCCGCCCCGTAAGCGCGTGCCCCTTGACTGCCCGTGAAGTGTTGGTAGTGTTGGGTACGGCTGGGCCAGGAGTGTACGTGGGTTCCCCAGGCGTGCGGCGCGGAGGGAAGTTTTTCGGTTTTGCATGGTTCTCTGGTGATGAACGGCAGCGTTGCGACCGGCAACCGTCGGCCTGAGAAGGTTGTATCGGGCGGGCAGACCGGGGTGGATCGGGCCGCGCTGGATGCGGCCATTGAGCTGGGTATACCCCATGGCGGTTGGTGTCCGGCCGGGCGGCGGGCCGAGGACGGCACCATCCCGGTGCGGTATCAACTCCGTGAGACCGAATCGGCCGACTATTCGGTCCGCACCGAGCGAAACGTGGTCGATTCGGATGCGACGTTGATCCTCTACCGCGGCACGTTGAGCGGCGGAACTGAGTTGACTTGGCGGCTGGCCCAGTCGCATGGCAAACCGTGCTTGTTGGTGGATTTGGATGGCGATCCGTCAGTCCGGCGCGTGCGCGAATGGCTGGGTCGCGTACGGCCTGCCGTGCTCAACGTGGCCGGTCCGCGGGAGAGCCAGAACCCTGGTATCGGCGATCGATCCCGGCGATTTCTTGTCCACCTGTTGGGGTCGCCCGGGTGAGGCGACCGGGAGCGGGAGGGGCTGGATCGCGCGACTGGGGGGCGTACAGCTGCCTTGACACCCAAGAGTCGGGTGATAGAATCCGGATGGGAGAGGGTGTCCGCACCCCACATGTGGCGTAACTGTAATGGCATCATTGTGAGATAGACTAGGGCGGCAATCCCCTCCACTGTTCTCGTGAGATCGTCCTGATGAAGTGTCAGAAATGCAACAAGCCGGCTACCTTCCATATCACCGAGTTGACCGGGGGGACGCCGGAGGAATTGCATTTGTGTGAGGACCATGCGCGGCAGTACCTGACCCAGTCGGGTGAAGAGCCGGCGGCGGCCAGCACCATGGCCGCGGCGTTGGCCCAGCAGATGGCCCAGCAGCTGTTGGGCCAGACGGCCGAGGAGTTGGCCAAGTTGGACCGGCAGGCTTGTCCGGTCTGCGGGGTGACGTTTTATGATTTCCGCAGCCAGGGGCGTTTGGGGTGTCCCCACGACTACACCTGCTTCGAGGCGCAGCTACAGCCGCTGATTTTGAACATCCACGGGGAGACCAAACACAAGGGCAAGCGTCCACGGCGCGGTGCCCGGGACGCGCAACAGCGGACCCAATTGATCCGGCTGCGCCGGGAAATGAAGGAAGCTGTGGCCAGGGAAGATTACGAGCGGGCATCTGAACTGCGGGATGAGATCCGCCGTATTGAAGGTGCCAACCGCTAGCGTGCGGGGTCTTGCCCACGCGTGTCGGGTGGGCCTTTGCAGAGGGTGGACCAAGCTGTGCAACTGGATGATTTAACTCGCAACAGCAGCGAATGGCTTCGGGGTGCCGGGCCGGAATCGGATATCGTCATCTCCAGCCGCATCCGTCTGGCCCGTAACTTGGCCGATTTCCCTTTCATCGCGCGCGCCAGTGACCAGGATCGGGTCCAGATCGAACAGACGTTGAAGGACTGCCTGCTGGCCATTACGGAACCAGACGAGCTGCTCTACATCGACGTCGACGAACTGCCGGGCATTGATCGTCAGTTCCTGGTCGAGCGCCAGTTGATCAGCCGCGAGCACGCTGAAAGCCAAGGCGCCCGGGCGGTGGCCATCGATCGGCTCGAGAAATTCAGCGTCATGATCAACGAGGAAGACCATTTGCGCATCCAGGTGATGCAGAGCGGCTTCGATCTGAACAGCGCCTGGGAACAGATCGATCGGATCGACGACCAGGTGGAAGGGCGCGTCACTTACGCGTTTCACGAGCGGCTGGGGTACCTTACGGCCTGCCCCACCAACGTCGGCACCGGCATGCGGGTGAGCGTCATGCTCCACCTGCCCGCCCTGGTGATCACCCGGCAAATCGAAAAGGTCTTTCGCAGCCTGCAGAAAATCGGGCTGGCCGTACGCGGCCTTTACGGGGAGGGCTCCCAGGCCATGGGAGACTTCTATCAGATCAGCAACCAGGTCACCCTGGGGATGAGCGAACAGGAACTGATCAAGCAGGTTGCTGACGTGGTCCCCCAGATCATCAACTACGAACGCAAGGCGCGCGATTTCCTTGTGCGCGACAGCCACGAGAGTCTCCATGACCGGGTGAGCCGCGCCTATGGGATCCTCCGCAACGCCCAGACCATCAGCTCGGAGGAAACCATGCACCTGTTGTCCAGTGTGCGCATGGGCATCAACCTCGGGTTGATCGAAGACCTGGAGATCCCCACGATCAACCAGCTCTTCATCCAGACCCAGCCGGCGCACCTGCAGAAGATCAGCGGCGCCGAATTGGACACGGCCGATCGAAACATCGAACGGGCCCGGTACCTGCGCCGCCACCTGAACAAGGACAAGATGGGCGGCGCGGAGAAGAATTGAACGCCGCTACTGCCTGCTGCTCCGCAGCCGCTTCAAAACGGCCCGAACCGCCGGCCGAGGCAAGAACCGAGCCAACTCGTCCTCCCCTGCCAACGGGGCGATCTGTTTGATCAGCGAACTGGATACGTGGGCCAGTTCCCCGTCGGCGATCATGAACAGGGTCTCCACGTCCGGGGCCAGCCGGCGATTGGCCATCATCATCGTCAACTCGGCGGGAATGTCCGTGATGGGCCGCACGCCCCGGATCATCACCTTCGCACCACAATCCCGAACAAACTCCACAGCCAACCCGGTAAACGTGCGGATCTCCATGTTGTCCAAGTGGGCCGCGGATTGGGCGATCAACCGTCGCCGCTCGTCCGGATCGAACATCGCCCGCTTCTCGATGTTGATACCAATGCCCACGACCAGCCGATCAAACAGCCGGCTGGCCCGCTCCATCACGTTCAAATGGCCCAACGTGATCGGATCGAACGACCCGGGGTAAACTGCGATTCGTGGGTTCAATGCTTCCATCGGCCCGTTCCTCGGCCCCAGCCAGTGCCCCGGAAATAGCCAATCCCCAAGCGCCCCCGCGGACCCCCCGAAGTGATCCCCAACGCTGCAGAAAGGAAAGGTAGGATGGGCATTCCTGCCCGTCAATCATGGGTTCGGCCGCCGACTCCGGCTAGCCCGCACGACTGATGACCTCCCAGGCCGCAGCGAGCAACCACCGCCTCTGCCGGAACCCCGGTCGCTCGGCCAACGAGCGAACTGAAGCACAGTATATGCCACGTCGAATCGTGTCTGCGCCGTTCCGGCAACACTTTGGGAGACCTCGTTGGGGCCTGCGTGAATAGTCCGGGCCAGTGCGGCAGAACTCACTTCGTGACATCTACGATGCCCAAGCTGTTGCGAGTTTTGTCCCACTCGTGATGGACAGCGATGTCCATTATACGGCGCCGGCTCGCAACGCAGGGGTAATGATAACCCTGCATGCCCGAGCCCGGAAGGAGCCCCCGCCAGTATCCCGCGCCCATCAGCCTGCCCGCTGACACGCCGCCACGACAGCAATCAGCCGGTCGATGTCCTCTTCGCTGTTGTACCCGTGGGGGCTGATCCTCAATCGCCCGCCCCGACAGCTCAACACGACCCGCGCGTCCAAACATCGACGGCGCACGGTCGACGGATCGCAGCCGGGCACTTCAAAGCTGACGATGCCGCTTTTGTGCCGGCTGGATCGGTCGCTGTGAATGATCGCCCCCAACCGCTGCAGCCGTCGGCAAGCCAGGTCGGTGATCTCCAGCACCCGCCTTTGGATGGCCCCGGCCCCCAACCGGCTGAGCAACCGCACGCTCTCGCCCAACCCGATCAGCCCCGCCATGTTGCGCGAACCACCTTCGTAACGGCTGGCCGAGGGCTTCAGCCGCAGTTCGATGCGGTCGTAATCGCGGGCATGCACGACGCTGCTCCAACCGACACCGATGGGGCGGAGCAGATCGAGGTGCCTGCGACGAACGAAGAAAAGCCCAGCCCCTTCCGGGCCAAGCATCCATTTGTGGCCGTCGGCGGCAAAGAAGTCGATGGGCGTTCGGCGCACATCCAGGTCGAAGGCCCCCAAACCTTGAATGGCATCCACAAACAACAAAGCGCCCCGCTCGTGCGCCAAGGCGGCCAACCGATCCAGGTCGTTCCGCCACCCACTGGCATAGCCAACCCAACTGACCGTCACGATACCCGTGCGCCGGTCGATCGCTTCGGCCAACCGATCCATATCCACTCGCCCCCCGTCGGTCCGCACCCGTCGCGTTTCAACCCCCCGGTCAGCCAAATTGAGCCACGGATACTGGTTGCTGGGGAACTCGTCGGCCAGCGTGACCACGTTGTCCCCCTCCTTCCATGGAAACCCCTCGGCCACCAGGGTTATCCCTTCGGTAGTGCTGCCCACCAGCGCGATCTCCTCCGGGTCCGCCCCGACCCATCGGGCCGCGGCCAGGCGCAGCTGTTCCACCTGTTGGCTCCATCCCTTCCAGGCCACATCCCCCACTGTGGCGGCCTCTTCTGCCCACCGGACGATGGCCTGCCGGGCCGGCTCGGGCAACGGCGAAACGGCCGCATGGTCCAAATAGGCCCACCGGCGCGCCACGGGCATCTGCTGGCGCCAACGCTCCCAGAAAGGATGCCCAGATTCGCATGGATCGGTGGAGCCGGCCATAGATGACACTTTCGGTGTATTTGTCTTCACTGTATGGGGTATTAACGGTACAGCCGCACCCGCCGCACCGCCCGGGGGTGGAAATTGCCACTCAGACGGTAGAGACGGCCGAAAGCGTAAACTATACTAGAACGCCCTAGCAACCGGGCGTGACTGACTGCACGTTTAGGGACAGCGCTGATGCCGAAAGTTCTTTGCATAATCGGGATGGTCATTTCGGTGCTGTTACTTCTGGTTTTCGGCTTGGACCTTGCGCTGAAAATACCTTTCGGCCGCGCCAATGCGTTGATGAGCATCAGCTTCGTGATCTGTTCGTTGGTGCTGGGCTACCTGAGCTGGAGTACGTACCGCGAGCAGCTCTAGCGCGACTCAAAACGCGGATGGAGGGGCTGAAGCACCGCTCGTTCCCCTGCTGCCGGGGCATCGGCCTGCTCTGTGAATTCGGCATGGTTCAAAACCGGGTAACAGTCTGGGAGCCAAGCAAGCTGTTGCTCTGTTTGTACTCCCGCCTTCAGGCGGAATGGGGGCACCGGCAAACGGGGGACGATCATTCCGCCTAAAGGCGGGACTACGGACGAACCGCTTCCGGCGGCTGTCACCCGGAAAGGGGGCAAAAATGACCCAAGGCGGGAGTTCGAAGGTTGGTGCTGGGCCAGCCCGCCTCACGGCCCCGGGCCCCTGTGGGACGGGGGATCCGAGCCGAGCGCTGTTTCGCACAAGGCCCGGACCAGTCCGTCCATCGTGTACTGCCTGGCTTCGGCGGCTGGGATGAAGCCCAGCTGTCGCAGGACGGCCGACGTGATCGGACTGATACTGGCCAGCCGCGTGCGGTGAAGCTTCCGGCCGAACATTCCTACCAGCGCCCGGGCGATGGCGGAGCTGGTTACCGTGACCCAATCGATCTGTCCTGTCTCCATCTGGCCGACCAGCTCGTCATCCGGCGATGTGACGTCGATGCTGCTGTAGGCGGCGATCTGCTCCACATGCCCGTCGGCCTGGCGCAGTTGATCGGCCAACACCGGGCGCCCCCGGCTGGCCCGGACCAACAGAAACCGGCGGCCTCGAGCCTGGCCGGCGAGGGCGGCCGCCAGGGCGTCGGCGTGGTAGGTGGCGGGGATCACATCGGCAGCCAGCCCGTAGCGGGCCAGCTCGCCGGCCGTTCCTGGTCCTATGACGGCCAGTTTGGCCGATCCCAGCCGCCGCAGATCCCCGCCTCGCCGCCAGAGCCTGTCGAAGAAGTAGCGCACGGCGTTGATGCTGGTAAAGACCAGCCAATCGAACTGATCGAGCCGCTCCAGGGCTGCGTCGACCGGCCGCCAATCGGGCGGGTCGGCAATGGCGATCGCCGGCTGGTAGACCACGTCTGCTCCCCACCGTGTGATCATCTCCCCCAACTCACTGGCCTGTGATCGCGGCCGCGTGACCATGACTCGCAGCCCTCTTAGCGGCCTGCGGTCAAACCACGACTCGTCCGGCGCCAACTGGGCAGCTGGCCCCACGATGATGACCGCCGGCCGCTGGAGGCCACCCTGCTGGATCGCTTGGGCCACGGTACCCAAAGTGGCCCGCACCGTGCGCTGGTCCGGCCACGTACACCGCCTGACGATCAGCACAGGTGTGTTCGGTGGCTTACCCCCAGCCACCAAACGTTGGCTCCAATGCGCCACCGACTCGACGCCCATGTAAAAAACCAACGTGCCCGGAAAACCGGCCAGCGCCGCGTAGTCCAGCGGTTCGCCCGTCTTCAAATGGCTCTCTTGGCCGGTCACCAGCGCCACGGCCGATCCCTGTTCGGCATGGGTGAGCGGGATTTCGGCGTACGCGGCGGCGGCCGTGGCTGCCGTCACACCGGGCACCACCTCAAAAGCGATACCCGCGGCACGGAGTGCCTCTCGCTCTTCGGCCGCTCGCCCAAAAACAACCGGATCCCCCGCCTTCAGCCGCACCACGGTGCGCCCCTGTCGAGCCGCTTCGACCAGACGCCGATTCACCTCCCCCTGAGGCCATCGTCCCTGGCCCCCAGGCCCCGGGGGGCTCACGCAGACCATCTCTGCCGAATCGGCCGCCCGCAACAACACCGCCGGATGGATCAGGCCGTCGTACAGCACAAGGTCAGCCCGCCCGAGACACTCGGCCCCGCGCACCGTGAGCAGCCCGGGATCGCCGGGGCCGACACCCACTAGATAAACCTTGCCTTGGCTTCGCTTCGACTGACCCGTTTGACCCATTGATCGATCAACACCGATAGCGTCGCTGTTGCCAGCCGATGAGGAGCAATTCTTGGGGAAATAGTTCTTTTCGCCGCTCGAGAGGACCTGTTCCACCCCCTTCGTAGCTTGGCTCTCCGAGCCGAGTGCGTCTCGTAGCCTGGCTCTCCGACCCGAGTGCGTCTCGTAGCTTGGCTCTCCGAGCCGAGTGTATTTGGTTTGTCGCCGTCGCAAAACCCGGCTGAGGAGAACCCAGACGCGGCTCGGGAGAGCCAGGCTACCCGGTCGGGGGGAGCCAGGGCAGCGGAGAGCATGACAAAGCATCGGCCCGTTCCAGCAGGCCAGGAGTGACCCGCAGCGGGCCGCGGACAACCCCAAGAAAGCCCTCCACCTGGCCCGGAAACTCGCCCTGGAGCTGAAGGACCTGGAGGCGGCAGACAAACACCTCATCCAGCTGGCTGGCCTCGACTCCCCCTCCAACGACGCTTCCACCCCGCTGGACAAGATCAAGCGATTACGCGAAGATATACCCTCACTGGACAATGAATGAGCCTTTGGCTATACTGTGACGCCCTGAAAGAGGGGTTGCATTTAAGCCCTTTGATATCGAGAACCATGCCGAACACCAAAAGCGCCAAGAAACGCCTTCGACAGAGCTTGGCTCGACGGGCCCATAATCGTTCCAAGCGGAGAGCGGTCCGGACGCAGGTGCGCAAAGTTCGCGAAGCGATCCGCGACGGGGACGTGGAACGGGCGGAGGCCGAGTTCCGTCGGGCAGCCAAGCGTCTGGACCAGGCCGGGGCCAAGAACCTGATCCATCGCAACGCGGCCGCCCGACTCAAGTCTCGCCTGTCGGCCCAGATCAAGGCCCTCAAACAACAGGCCCAGCCAGCGGCGTGAAGGAAGCGTTGCCTCCGCATCGGGAGGACTCGGCCGCGGGCTGGGAAAGGGGGAGCTGTTTGCGCCGAGGTCCCTCGCGGCTGGCGCCTCATCTGTTCATCTGTGCTGTCCCAAGCCGCCGGGCGAGTGCGGCATCCCGGCCAGCTGCAATGGACCTCGGTCCTAGGGTTCCCTGCTGCGATACTGGGGCTCCAACCCAGCACGCTGGCGGGCCTGCTGGAGGATCTGGGCGGGCACTTTTTCCACGATCCTGTTGTCTTCCAATCGGATTCGCTCGACCACGGTGTCGTTGTACCGGATCGGGGGAACCCCCGGCGGCGTTTCCAGCACGTTGTGGCGGACCACGTTCTTCCAGGCCTTGTGGAAGCGCAACGGCGAGCGGGAGACGTTGTAGATCACGTTCTCCTCGATGACGAAGTTGCCGGTTCCCTGGTCCAGGAACATGCCGTTGCTTTCCGCTCGGCCCACATTGGCCGGTATGTCATGGATCAGGTTGCCGCGCAGGGCGGATCCGGGTTGGGAGCCAAGCGAGTAGATTCCGCCGCCGTCGGATAGCGTGAGCATGACATGGTGGATGTGGTTGTCTTCCACCAGCGTCTGGCGGCATGGTGTTTTTCGCGGTTGGGGCCGCGATCGCGGATTCCACCACATCCAGCCGACGGAGATGCCCGTATAGGGAAGAAAGCGCACCTCGTTGTGGGCGATCGTCGTTTTGGCGGCCAGCCCGAGCCAGATGCCGACGGCGCCGAACAGCTCCTGGCCGCAGTGTTCCACCGTACAGTTGGTGACCGAGTTGCCCACGGCCGCTTGCTCCGGGGCCGCCTCCCACCAGGGACGATCCCCGACCCTGCGCACCTGGCCTTCGCCGATCATCACGCCGTTGCCCCCCGTGTCCGATACGACCGTGCACACCACACGGCAATCGCGGCATCCACGGCCGAACCAAAGGCCCGAAGGGCCGACGTGGGCCACCCGCCCACAGCGGAAACTGCAGTCACGGGCCAACTCAAACTGGACGGCCGCCGGGTCCGCTTCCTCATGGGTTCCAGCCGGGGTCGGCGGGGCCCAGTACGTGCACGCCTGGCGACCCCAGTACACGACGCCGCGCGGGCTCCATCCGGCATGCTCGAA
>DQVB01000270.1 GCA_015661985.1 Planctomycetota bacterium
CGGCCTTGCGTCATCTGGGGGTTGCCGAAGCGGTGCTGGCGCCCGACGTGCGCCCCAGCCGGTTGGCCCGCCGCCTTTTCGCCGCGGGGTGAGGCGGCCACCGCAGCCTCTTTGCCGGCCGCGTGAACGAAAACGGGCCGGCCTGCGTAATGGGACGTACGAAGAAGGGTGCGTCCCGGTGGTCTGACAAACGGACTTGGGCAGCGCCGGGACGGGTGTGAAGGCAGTTTCCGCGGGTGTCGGGTAATCGCTTCCGGCTGCCTGCGGCCGGCTGCGCGCAGGGAAGGAGTCTCGGCGTGTCCGGGTACCTTGATGGTTCCAGCCACAGATGCCTGACGTTGTGCTCTCCGGAGCCGCAGCGAAGGCAGCGGTGTGGGACCGTGGGTAGTTGGATAGACGCCTGTGCGGAGCACGTTCTGGTTGCCATGGCTGCTGGCCGCGGCGCTGGCCAGCTGCGGTTTGGCAGCCGAGGAGTCGAAAGACCAATCGCCATCGACCGAGGCCGACACGGCTGCTGGTGCCGCGGAACCGTCTCCACCGGTTCCCGAGAAGAGGCCGTTGGCCACGGAATTGGAGCGGTGGGACGGGAGCGTGCAACTGGGTTTGTACGGTGCTCAAGGGTCCAGCCGCTCACTCCATCTGCGGCTGGGGACCCAGCTGCGTCGCAAAGCTGACTGCGGCGTTCTCAGCGGCACGGTCAACTACCACCGCGGCACGCGTGAGTCGCAGGTCGTCGCCGACCGGCTGGCGTGTCGCCTTCGACAGGAATGGCTGAAGTCCGAATCGCCGTGGACGGAATTCGTGCAAGGGTCGGTGGAAATCGACAAGCTGCGGCCCTATGACGCCCGCATCACCGCGGACACGGGATTCGGGTATCGCTTCGTCAGCACCGGGGCCACCCGGGTGACCGGGCGGATCGGAGGGGGATTGGTTCACTATTTCGGGTTGCCGGCCGCGCGGCCTGAGCCGGAAGTGATCGCCGGGCTGGACCTGGAACACCGGTTCTCCAAGCGCTACAAACTGAAGACCGCCTTTCAGTACGCGCGACAGGGTCGAAATCTGGACGAGTTGTCTGTCACCACGCGAGCGGACTGGCAGATCCTCGTGAGCGAAGAGAAGAACGTCAGCCTGAATCTCAGCATCGAGGACCGGCTGCGCAGGTGGGAGCCAGCGCGCAGCTTGAACGACCTGGATTACTCCATCACCCTGCTCTGGAAGTTCTGAACGAGCGAGCTGTCGGGCTTTTGCGCAGCGGGCCGGTCAGCGCCACGGCGGGGGAGCTATGGGTAAAGTGCGCCATCACCGGCCGCTTCGCCCATCTCGTCGAAGGACTCGACCTCGGACTCCACTTCGCTCGGCGGGGGCTCCTCGACCACTGTGACGGCCACGATCACGGGTGGGGCCCCGTGGTAGGCGCGGCAGGTGAGTTCCAACAGTGGCTGATTGGCGTAGAGGCGCCAGCGGGTGACGCCCAAAGTGATTGGCCGGCCCGTTTCATCCTCACCTCGCCAGGCCACGCGCCAGTTCTCCAGGTCTTCCGTGCTGCCGATCGGGCCGACCTGTCGCCCTTCGAACACACTCAG
The DNA here is from genome assembly GCA_015661985.1 of Planctomycetota bacterium. Classification (GTDB taxonomy): domain Bacteria; phylum Planctomycetota; class Planctomycetia; order Pirellulales; family Thermoguttaceae; genus SZUA-1497. The sequence goes on from DQVB01000270.1 coordinate 1,584, forward strand.
CCCAGCGTCGTGGCCCCCGGCGAAGCGGGCCGTCCACATGGCACACGGCGTAGGGCTCTTCTGGCGGCCGCCCAGCACGCCGTGTAGGATGTAGATATCCGTAGCGCCCCTGCCTACCCGGATGGGCGCAGCGGTGGCCGCCGGCCAGTCCGGGTGGTCGATCCCTTTCAGGCGGAGGCAATCCCCGCCGGGACACTGCAAAGGGTCCGCTATCTGGAAAGGAATCCCTTCCCACTGAATGGTCCCCTGGGGAAAGGCGTCCAGGCCCAGTTGGTCGTGGGAAGCGTTGGCCACCGGCGACAGATCCAAGGGATAGAGACCACGGCGGTCATTGCGCACCAGCAACTCGTCAAACCACGCGCGCCCCGAGCAGCCTTCCAGGCCCAGGTTCAAGATGACTCGCTCCGCTTCGGCCGGCACATCCACCGTGAACCCCTGATGACCCCATCGGGAATCCTCGCCCAGCCGGGCCGCAAAATGCTCCACCCGACCCGCCGCCACAACCGCCAAATGGATCTTGGCCACACTCGTTTTCTGGGGCCCGGCCACAACCCCCTCGGTCCGCATCAGACACCCCACGCTGACCCGCGAGCCGCGCAGCTGGTCCACCGGCAACCGACGGGAGAGCAGCACGCTGGCACGATGGGCGAACACTGCCAGGCACGGATTCCCCTCGGCTCGCGCTTCGATCTTCGCCTCACCCGCACCGACCGTACGCACCGACCAGCCGGCCAGTGAATCAAACGGGCAAAACAGCACCGTGGCCGACCGGGCCGCTCTGCAGTCCGGGCCGGCCACCGCGCAAAGCGCGATGAGCCAAACGAATGTCTTTGCTTCACGTTGTGGCCCGCCTTTGCCTTGATACACTCTGCCGCCTCCAGCCAAGTGGCTGACCATATGGGGTTTACTTCTTGATCAGGGCTTCGAACTCTTCTTCGGTGAGTACAGGCACACCGAATTGCCGGGCTTTATCCAACTTGCTGCCCGGTCTTTCTCCGACCACCACGTAATCGGTTTTGCGCGACACACTCGAAGCAGCCCGTCCCCCCAAGCGGTTGATCAGCTCTTCGACCTCGTCCCGGCTGTAATGCTTGAGTGTTCCGGTCACCACCACCGTCTTGCCTTCCAAGACGCGTCGCTCCTGGCGGTCCAGGCCCGTGGCCTCCATCCGCACACCCATCCGCCGCAGATCTTCGATCGTCTCCCTTCCGAAGGGGCTGTGGAGCCAATCGTAGACGCTTTGGGCGATGATCGGGCCGATTTCGTTGATCGCGCCGAGTTCGTCCACGTCGGCCTCCATCAAGGCATCCATCGTTCGGAAGCGTCCGGCCAGCACGGTGGCCACCCGGGCCCCTACATGGCGGATGGACAGCGCGTTCAGTAGCCGGGCCAACCCGCGGCCTTTGCTGGCCTCGATCC
>DQVB01000707.1 GCA_015661985.1 Planctomycetota bacterium
GGAGACCGACACCTCGACGTGCGATCCCGATAAGAGTGGACTCGAGCATTCCCTGCCAACAGGTAAGGACCCCATGTCACGTTTGACGGCCATTAGCAGGACAAAACTGAGGAAGCGTGCCAAGGCGAGGGCCCGGGCCAAGAAGAAGGACCCGATTTTTATCGAGGGCAAAAGGCCTCGCCCCATGTACGTCGACTACAAGAACGTGGAGCTGCTCAAGAAGTTGACCAATCGCCAGGGCAAGATCATTGGTCGCCGGAAGAGCGGCTGTACGGCGGTCAGCCAGCATGCGGTGAGCAAAGCCATCAAGCGGGCTCGCTTCATGGCCCTTTTGCCCTACGTGGGCGAGTAGGCTGGCGGCTGCATTTTCCTGCGACGGTTCGGCGTCCGCTCCGTTCGATCTACCCGCCACGGGCTTCTTCTGCGGAACGTCCGACCATGCCGGACTCTCCTATCTGGATTATTCACCGGCCTCGTGGTGCGGGCGCAAGGGGGCGTATCCGGTCAGGGCAAGCCAGACGCCGGCCCTACAATTCGCCGCTTTCTCACCTCATGAGTCATCCGCGCCTATGGCTCCGTTTCCTCCTCGAAGGCCTGGACCTGATAGGTCAGGAATATCGCCTGGGGATCTTGCCACGCGCTTGAAGGGAGTTTGGCTTTCAGAGCCAGCTGGTTGAGAAACTGTTCCTTGTCGGGGATCTGTTCCCAAACCTGGGGCAGATAGGTCGCCCGGCGGCCTTCCAGGACGAACACGACGCCGTCGACACCCGGGCGGAGCTTTGCCAGCAGCTCTTCGGGCCCCCTGAAATCCAGCCGTTTCGGCTGGCTCAGCACGCTGATCTCGATGTGAATCTGGTCGAGTTCATCGATGCGCACCGGTGGGAAGCGAGGATCCTCTAGCCCCGCGTTGGCCGCGTTTTCGATGACCGCCCGGTAGAGCGGCATGCAGCCGAAGATATGGCCGATGCAGCCTCGCAGGGCGCCTTGTTTGGTCAACGTGACGAAGCACGCCTGGCGCTGCCGGAGCCGCGCGGGTACTTCCTGTTCGTCCAGCTCTAACAGGGCCTGGCCGCGCACGGCACGGACCAGGCTCTCCCGGGCCAACCGCAACAGGTACTGCTGCTCCTCGGCGGTCAACCCGGCTGGCCCGGCCTCTTCGCTTTCCTCCGCCGGCCCTTCGTAGAAGGCAATGGATGCGTAGCCGACAACCTGGTCGCGTTGCCCCGCGGTGTCGCCACTGTTGCGGTAATCCAGCAGGTGGGCCTTCCAGCCGAGCTCGCGCGCCAAGTGCATTAGCGTGAGGATCGGCAGTTTGCCACAGGCCTCTTCGTACTGCATCCACTGGACGTCCAAGTCACAGATGGCGCGCACGCAGGAGGCGTCCAGTTGCATGGCCACGCTGTAGGGATAGTAGTGGCTCAGGTCGGAGCTGGCCACCACGAGCGTCTCTTCGTCGACGATCGTCTTCAGCGCCTTGGCCGCGGCACTCGGATTCGTCTCGCCGAAAACAGCCGGCACCAGCTCAAACTGGCCCAACACCTTCTGCAAGAACGGCAACTGGACCTCCAAGGAATGCTCCCACGTATGTGGCGTGTCCCCGCCGAAGGGCGGTGCCCGTTTGGCTGACTGGCGGAACCAGCCAGGCCGCGAGACGTGGCAGCGCGGCTCAAAGGCGAAGGGGGCCCGCTGGGCCAACCGCTGCACCTTGGCCGACACGGGGATCCTCCCTAGGGGCGTAGTGTAGACGGCCACCTTGGGAAGCGATATCCCCTGAAACCGGGCATAGTGGCTGGGAGCCAAAATCACCACCGTCCGGATGGGGCGTCCGGCCAACTGTCGGTAGCCCCACGCCGCCACCGGACCGGAATACTCGTAGCCGGCGTGAGGACTTATCAAGCCCCGGACCGTGCCCAAGGAAACCGGTTTGGCCTCCCGGAGGAGATCGTCCAACAGCCCATCCAGGGCGTCCGGTGCGGCCGGATAGAACAGCCCCGCCACGGCAGGCTCCCGAACGCCCTGCAGGTCTACCGTCTCGGCCCGCGACGCGTCGCTGGGCGCCCGGCTTTTCTGCGCCGGCCGGCCAGCATCTTCAGAACACCCTGCCATGCTAAACCACAGCACTCCCCATACGACCAAACCAGCACCACGCGTCATCGTTCGCATCCCCCGTCGGCTCGACCACCGCAGCTTGTCGGCCAGCACTTGAGCGACCACCCAAAGCCAAAGGGGGATCCGAACGCCTCGGAACACACCCCCCGGGCCCGCTTTGCCGACTCCCCGCCGCCCGGCCACTCCAGGTCAGTGTAGCGATTCGCCCAGCACTGTGCCCAGACGCCGAGGGATAGCCCGGGCTGGTGCCGGTCCCACCTCCCTCCAACGCCGAAGTGCACCGTTTCGCCGATGGCCGGCCAACGCGCCCCATGGACTGGCTATACCGCGGCTACCGCGGGACCACATCAACTTTCCGCTTCTTTCAACAGCGAGTCCCGGGCCAACGCCGACATGACCTGGGTGTCGGAAACCGGCTCGTCCGGCGGGTCTTCTCCCGCTTCGAGCCACTTTTGCAGCAGCCTCCGATAGCGAATCCGATAATCGAAGGCCATCCAACCGAAATAGAACATGCCGGCCGCCGAGCCGCAGAAGCCCGCCAGGGCCAGGGTCAAAGGAAGCCACGGTTTGGACGGCTCTTTCCCCCCCGACTCCCCAGGCGGCTGGGCGCTTGGCCCGCCCTCCGGTTCGGATGGGTCCTCACCCACCCCGCCCTCCAGGCCAAACAACGCCGGCGTCTCGTCGCCCTGTGCCAGAAGAGACGAGGGGATAGGCGGCCGCACGCCGGGATGTTCGGTTCGCTGCTCCGGTCTTCCGCCCATTTCAGCCCCCACGGGGCCAACCTCGCTGCCGGCCTGCCCTACTGCTGGAATGCCTAGCCCCGGCGCGTTGATCCCCTGTGGTTCCTCGCGGGCAGTTCTATCATGTTTATCGCCTGCCTCATGGTTAGCCCCTGCGGCCTGCTCGGCCGTCTCCGGCTCGGGCGCCCGGGGATTGGACGCCACCGAAGCGCTCGAACCGGCTATGCCCGGCAGCTGGAGCGGTTGCCCATCCAGCGCCGCCCGAGACTCCCCCTGCTGCGGATCAACGCCTTCTCTGGGCAATTCTTGCTCGCCCACCGTGATACGATACGCTGTCACTCGGCCCAACCCCGGAGGAATGGCGCAGCGGATGTCCTCCCCCGAGGCCAGTGTATCAAGCATCCCGGGTTCGATTTGAATGATATACTCCAGCCCCCCCTCTGGCAGGGGGCGCCATCCCACATCCACAGCGGGGCCAAGCATGGCCATCCAGACAGCGATCACGGCCATTGTGCGTCCTCCGGCACGTTGGGGGCACCCAGACCGGACGGCGGGACCGTCGCGACTGCTCGGCCAATCCTACCGATCGCCACGGGTACTCACCCTCGGCATTCGGGATCTCTGCAATATCCCCATGCTACCCGGAAAGCAGAGTCATTTCAGGCCCAGTTGCCGTCGAATCCGGACCCGGCAGCCGATCGTGCCGGTCGGCCCGGGCCCAGCAGTTCTGGACGGCTTGAGCAGCCAAGGCTGCCAGAACAACGGCCGCCGTCTCGATGCGCAACATTCGCGGCCCCAGATTGACCAGCCGCCAACCCGATTGCGCGGCCAATCTGAGCTCTTCGGCCGTGAACCCTCCTTCCGGGCCAATCGCCACGAGCACTTGGACCGTGGATCTGTCGACGGCCCCAAACCACCGGTCGGGGGCATCGCGCGCGCTTGGATCGGCCAGAAGACGCAGGGAATCGCCGTGGCCGCAGCGCACGAAATCCTGGAAGCGGTGCGGCGAGGCGATCTCCATCAGCCGATTCCGGCCGCACTGCTTCGAGGCCTCTACCACCACCCGGACCAACCGATGCAGCCTGGCGGGGCTGCGCACCACCACGGAACGAGCCGTCTGCAGCGGGACCAGCCGACGGACGCCCAACTCCACGGCCTTCTCAACCAGCCATCGTTGCCGATCACCCTTGGGGAGGCATACACCCAACGTCAACCCGACCGGCAACTCGCGGTACACCTCCTGCCGACCCAGCACGGCCAGCCACACCCTGGAACGTTCGATCCGTTTGATCCGCGCTGGAAACTCTGCGCCACTGCCGTCGAATAACACCACCTCGTCGCCCACCTTCGCCCGCATGACGTGGACCAGGTGATGGGCCTCGCCTCCTGAGAGCGACGCGGCCTCTCCGTCGATCGGATGGGGAACGAAGTAGCGATTGGACATCGGTTTCGCGACGCCAGCGGGCTGACAACAAATTATATTCTACCACCGGCCCGAAGGAACCGGAATGGGGTCCGCCTTTGGCCAGCCGGGCCGAAGCGCCAAGCCGGCAGCTCATGCGTGCGTGACGCAGTAGGTGTTCCCTGGGTGAGGGATCAGCCCGGCACGGAGACGGCCGGCGGTGGCGAGAAGTCGTATAATGGGCAAGTCAGGTTCCTCGGGAGGTAAGCGTTCACAGGGCGGCGGGACCGGTAGGGTGGGACAAGCAAACGGCCTCAGCGGCAGGCCTGCGGTCGCCGCAAAGAACTCACCTGGGGGCAACTCAGGGCAGGCGCCAGGTCGGGCCCGTTTGCGCCGGCCCACGGCCACGGGCGGCGACCTTGTGCCACCCTGCCTCGAGACCCGCTGGGCGTGAGCGGACACCTCGGGAGCTTTGTACGATCCTGCCTGGAGAGTCGCCAAGGTATGCACATACGAACGCTTCTATTCTCACTGGTTGCCGCTTCCCTGATGGCAGCCGATCGCGTCGGGGCTGCCGAAGGCAGGGTTTCTCCCGTCGTGGCGCCTTCGCTGAGCAAGCGGCCTCGGCCGCTGGAAGATCTCGAGGTGGCCGCGACGCTTGAGGTGGCCGATTTCGGCGCCCAGCCCGACGATGGGCGAAACGATCTCCCCGCTGTGCGCCGGGCCGTGGAAAGGGTACGACAGTCGGGCATGCCGGCGCGTATCGTTTTCGGGCGCGGCCGGTACATCTTCGACATCGACGTGGACGAGGATCTCATCGCCCGAGCGCTCAAGGCGTCTGTCGTGTTGTACAAGATGGAGGGAGTGGTGTTCGACGGCGCCGGCGCGGAGATCGTCATCCGCAGGCCGCGGCTGGGATTCGTCACGGTCCTCGGCTGCAGGAACGTGATCATCCGAGACTTCACGGTCGACTGGGATCCGCCGCCTTTCGCCCAGGGGTTCATCCGCGGGGTTCATCTCCAGGAAGGGACGTTTACCTTTGGGCCTGAAGGGGGTTACCTGTCACTGGATCATCCCAACTGGAAGCTTGCGCCACCGCAGCGCATCGGGCCGAGCCGCTGGGGCGTGATTATGGACCCGAAGGTACCGGGCCGCTTGAAGTCGGATGCGATCAACGTCGTCTTCTACAGCGGATGGGAGAAAGGCAGCGGCGGAACGTACCGCATTGCGGTCAAGAATCGCCGGGCGCTGGAGGACATGGAGCCGGGGGACCGCTACATCCAGGTGGACCGAAACGGCGCGGGGCTGGTACATATCACCAAGAGCCAGCGGGTGACGTGCATCAATATCACCAGCTTCACCAGCCCTGGGCTGAACTACGGAGGCGCCGACTGTTCCGAGGTGGCGGTCCTCAATTGTCGGGTCCTTTTGAAGCCGGGCCGCTGGCACACGTCCAATGCGGACGGTCTGCATTTTCAGCGGCACCGGATCGGCCCGTGGATCGAGGGCTGCACCTTCGAGGGGATGAGCGATGACGGGGCCAATCTTTACACGCCGCCGGCCATCTGTCTGGAGGTGCTCTCGCCCCGGCGGTTCCGGGTTTCGCAGGCTGCCGGGTGGCAACCGGACGACCGACTGCTGGCCTTCAACCCGCGCGAAGGCCGGTGCGTGGGCCGGGCTCGTGTGGTATCGATCGAGCGAGATCGGCGGGCGAAAACAACCGTTCTGGTCACCGATAGGGACGTGGTGGGGATCCATGCAGGCGCGGAGAAGACGGCCGACTGCTTTTTCAACCTGGGGATGAACTCCAGCAACTTTGTCATCCGCAACAATACGTTCCGGAATATTCGCCGCTTCGGAGTGCTCATCCAAAGCCGCGACGGGATCGTGGAGAACAACCGCTTCGGGTGGACCAGCAGCAACGGCGTCATGGTGCGCAATTCGGTGGACTGGCCGGAGGGCTTCCCCTCGGGCAATCTCGTCATCCGAGGCAACACGTTTCAGGGATGTGGCTTTGACCACACCTTGCAGGCGGCCGACGCCGCCGTGATCGCCTGCGCTGTGAAGCGGCTGGGTGGCCAACTGGCCCGGTGGAGGGCGTTGGATCGGATCGCCATCGAAGGGAATACGATTCGGGGTTGGCGGCGGCGAGGGATCCTGGTGGCGTGCGCGGAGAACGTACGCATCGCCGACAACCGACTGCTGACCGACAGTCCGCCCCCGCCGGGGTTCCGCCATCGGCCGCCGGTTCCGATCCAGTTGGTCAACGTGCGGAATGTCGACGTGACGGGCAATACGATCCAGGACCCTCGCCCGAACGCCGCGTCTGTCGTCGTGCAAGAGGAGCCCTGTCTTGAGGTCCGCGTCTGGGACAATCCGGTGCTCCCCTAAGGGCATCTCCAGCAGGAACGTTGCCACTGGCAGAGGCTTGAACAGCATGGCGGGGGCCATGGGGGCGTGGAAGGCTCTCCTCCGACTCGTGTCTGCTGGCCTTCCTTCGAGGGCTTGCGTCGAGGCCCTGCGCGGCGGAACGTAGGGGAAATCGGGAGCGATACGCTGGGCGCGGCGTTTGCAAACGTCTGCGGGACGGAGTAAAGTCACAATGGTGCCTGGCTCGGGAAGCCCTTGTTCCGCTCGGGCGACCGCGGCCTGTGAGGGCCGAATCCAAATGACCGTGCGCGGGTTGTACGACAGGCGGTCCGCGGAAAATCTGAAATGCGAAGCACGAAACGAACACGAAATCCGAAACCCAAATGCCGCCAAACGTACCCGTGCGCCGCCAGATGCTGTGCGGCAACCGCCGGATGGCAGCCCGTGTTTTTGCCATTCGGATTTCGACATTCGGATTCATCGTTGGTGGTGGCGCAGGATCACGCCCGGTGATTCAGTATCTGTATCTGTGGGGGGCGAGCAAGCAGAGGAGAGGATCAAGATGAGACGGCGTCAGTTGCTAGGTCTTTTGGCGGGTTTGTTGGCCGCTGGGTGCCTCTGGTCCGGCGGGCGTTCCATGGAAGCGGCGGGGCTGCGCGTGGCGACCTTTTCCTGCGACGCCACACCACCGGTCGGCGGGCATCCGTTGATTTGGGTCGTGCCGGTCAAGGAGGTGGAAACGCCGCTTTGGGCCAAGGGGATCGTGATCGAGGACGGCAGTCGCCGCTACGTGCTTTGTGCGATGGACTGGTGTGGTCTGTGCAATTCCAGCTACGAGCTGTTTTGCCGCAAGATGGCAGCGGCCGTGGGGACGGACGCGGCGAACGTATCCCTCCACTGCGTACACCAACACACGGCGCCGTACACAGACGGCGACGCGCAACGGATCCTGGATCAAACCCCGGATCCGCCGCGCTACGTGGATTTCGATTTTCTGGAAAAGCTCTCGGACGGGCTGGCCCAGGCGGCCGCTGGGGCGGTCGACCGGCTCGAGCCGTTCAACCAGGTCGGGACGGGCCAGGCCAAGGTGGAGCGGGTCGCCTCCTCGCGACGCCTGCTGATGCCGGACGGCAGGTTGGTGGGCCGGATGAGCTCCTGCAAGGATCCCGAGATCCGCGCCTTGCCGGAGGGGCGCATTGATCCCTACCTGCGCACGATCACGCTGGCTCGCGACGGGCGGCCGCTGGTGCGACTGCACTTCTACGCAACGCATCCACAGACCTACTACGGCGATCCACGCGCCTCGAGCGACATGCCCGGTTTTGCGCGTGAGCGGTTGGAGAAGGAGGAAGGGGCCTTCCAGCTTTACTTCACTGGCTGCGCGGGCGATGTGGCCATGGGCAAGTACAACGACGGCTCGCCGCAGGCTCGCGACGAGCTGACCGAAAGGCTCTACGAAGCCATGCGGGCCGCGGCCGCCTCCACGCAGTACCGTCCGGTCCTGGACGTTTCCTGGCGGCATGTGGATATAACGCTGCCGGTGCGCGACGATCCAGGCCGGCCTTTGGAAAAGTCCCGTGCCGTGGCTTCCGATCCCAAGGGGAACGTCGTGCAGCGCATCCGGGCGGCCACGCATTTGGCGTTCGCCGCACGCGCCGATCGGCCGCTCCCGCTCAACCTCTTGGAACTTGACGGCGCCGCCATCCTCATGCTGCCGGGCGAGTGCATGGTGGAGTATCAATTGTTCGCCGCGTCGTTGCGGCCCGATCGGTTTGTGGCGGTCGCGGCGTACAGCGACCTGGGGCCGGGTTACATCTGCACCGAGGAGTCCTTCGAAGAGGGCGGCTACGAACCCGGCGCCTCCCGCGTGGCGCCGGAATCGGAACGCATCATGAAGGTCGCCATCGGCCGGCTGTTGGGCCAGCGGCCGGAGCGCTCGGAGTGAGCCTCGAGACGGCTTGGGGTGGCGTCGGTCGTGTGTGGGAAGTACCGGCTCGAGGCGGAACCCGCGCTGGTTTGCCGGAAACGCCTTGCGGCGGAACCAGGGTCGGCCCACGCCCCGCCAGCGTCTCCGGCCAAAGCCGGGAGCAGGAACAGTGGTATCGACGGCTGGTCTGGTCTGTCAGGCCACGATGTCGCGGCGGCGTTTGAGGTAATCCCAGATGACGTAGCGGTCCAGATCCCGGCCGGCGGTAAAGAACACGCGTCCGGCGGTTGATTCGGCCAACCGGTAGGCGAACTGCACATCTTCACGCGACTGGGCCCAAGTGGGCAGAAGGAAGATGTTGATGGTGATCCCTTCGCGCCGGCAGAGTTGGCCTTCGCGGAGCGTCGACTGTTCGGTGCGGCGGTGGGGGGGATAGAGCAGATAGAGGAAATGCTCCTCGAAATGGGCCGTGGGCAGCCCGTCGGTGATGAGGATCACCGAACGGTTGGGCGTGTCCTGGGCGGCCAGCAGCCGGCGGGCCATCTGCAAGCCGTGTTGGATGTTGGTGAAGTGGGGCGGCACGTCCAGTTCGGTGATCCCTTCGTCACTCATGTCGGCCCGCAGCCGCACTACCGGATCGTAGATCGTCACCGGCTTGGGCAGCAGTGTGGCCACCTCGCTCACGTGTCGCAATTTGGCGAAGGAGGCGATCTCCACAAACTGCAGGTAATCACCCGGATATTCGCGGCGGATGAGTCCTTCGAGGGCCAACCCCATCCGTTTGACGTTGATGTACTGGCCGGCATAGCGCATCGACCCGCTCATATCCAAGAGCACCACCGTGGCGCATTTCGGGGTGTTGCGCGTGCGATGGATTTGGATGTCCTCCGGCTTCATCCGTACCGGCAGTCGAGCCCCGTCGCGGATCATGGCGTTGATAAGCGAACCGGGGATGTCCATGTTGGCGATGGAGTCGCCGAACTCGTACGGCTTGGTCTGCTGAAGTTCCACCGCCCCTTCGCCCACCACAGGCCCGCTGTGCCGACCGGTGCGGGATGCCTGGAGGTCGTCGAAGATCCGCTCCAGCAGTCGTCCCTGGAAGAGCCGGTACGCCTTGGGAGTCAGCTGGTAGCCCTGGGCGGTCCGCTCCAGGCCTTGTTGCTCGGCCAAAAGGCGGATGTACTGTTCGATCTGGCGGGCCAGCTGACGGAGCTCGTCCACGTCGCCCGGTTCGGCGAAACGGGCCAGCTGCTCCAGGTCAATGACCCCGACGCGTGCCGTGCGGGCCGCCTCCTCCAGCTGCTTGAGCAGCCGGTCGATCGTTTCCAACTCCTCTTTGATCTCCAGTGCCTTGGGGATGGACATCGACACACGGCCTGTGAACTCGTACTTGGCCGCCAGTTCGTCGATCTGGTATTTGTCCCCGAGGCGATCGACCAGCTGGACCAGTTGGCGGGCGAACTGGCCCCGTTCGTCCCCTGCTCGGTACCAGAGCCGTTCCAGTTCGTGCAGCTGTTCCTCTTCGAAGGCTTCTTCGAAGCGGCTGCGCAGCACCCGCGGCGGGTGCATCTGCTGGCCCCATCGGCGGTACCGCCGGCGGGCCTCCGCCTGGACCGTGTCCGTCTCGTAGGTGGCCAGGATCTTGGCCTTGCGCTGACGGAGCATCTCCATCAGCGACTCTAGGCTGGGTCCCAGTCCAGCGATCTGGCTGGGGTCGATCCGCACGGCCCGGGCCAACTCCTCGTCGGTCAGTTCGCGCAGACTTCCGTAGGCCAGCAGGTGCTCGAAGGCCCCGGAAACCAGATCGGGCGGCGCCTGCAGCGGGCTGGGTATGCGTGTCGGGTCGTAGCGCTGGTAGGTGTGGATGACGCCGCCCAGGGTGTGTCGTGTGGCCATGGCCACAGCCTCTTTCGCAAAAGGAAGTCCCGGCGGCTTTCCCATCCGGTTGGCCCTTCGCCGCCGGTCAAACCGCTTCGATGTGCAGTCCTCGCCGGATCCGCTCCTGACGGCGAGCCTGGTCCATCATGGCACTGACCTTCTGGACCTCTTCAATGCCGCGGATGGTCAATGTCGGGTGCGAACGGTCACTGGAAGTGATGTGGATCGTTCCCACGTTGAAAAACCGCTGGATCAGCGTCTGGACGTAGGAGATGTCGTCCATGTCGATCACTTCGATACGGTCGGTCACGTGGCGCAAGATGCCCTTCTCGTGGAAGAAGCGCTGGGTGGTAAGCCGATAGCGGACACTCAGTTTGCGGTACAGCACCAACAGCCCGGGCCAACCCCAAGCGGCCAGCAGGACCACGCAAAGCGTGCCCCAGATCACTTTCCAGGAAACGTCGGTGGCCGTGGTGAGCCAAATGGCCAAAACGACCAGGCCCACGGAGGCTATCGCCAGCAGAAACCAGGTGCCTACCAGGTCCTTGGCCGAATAGCCGCCCTCCCAGAGAAGCTCTTCCTGATCGTTGGCCGTGTCGCGCCGGTCCAGGGCCTCGCGCAATCGATCGACACCCGTGGCCGCGGGCCCGCTGGGGGCAGACTCGGGCGACCCCTCTTGGCCGGCCGCCGGCTCCTCGGCCATGGGGTGATCCGGCGCCGCGGCCTGATCAGCTGCGGTGAGCTGATCCGACTGCGGCAACGACTGGATCATCTTCAGCCGCTCGCCACACTTCTGGCAATAAACCGAGTTCTCAGGAACTTCCGCTCCACACGCTTCGCATTTCATCACTCGGTTTCCTCCTCAGCTGATCGGACAGAATCCCCCCAAACCGGCTCGCCCTCGAAGCACAGCCCCCGCATCATCCCCTCTCGGGGAAAGGTGGAGGTCACCCCACTGGGCCGTGTGCATTATACCGCGCACGGTTGGACATTTCCGGCCCGGGCCCGGGAAGTGCTCGGCACGCGGAAAAACCAAACCCTCTTCAGAATACAAAGCGCCGACGGAGAGCCGGCGAGCGGACGAGGCGGAAGGGGTACAGGAGCAGAGCGGGCCGGGTAGCCGCTCTTTCGGATGTTCGGTATTACCCGTCATGAGTACAGCCCCCCCTCTCCCGCCGCATCGAAGGCATCGGGGAAATGTTCGATGACCGGTCGCTGCCGATCGTTGTGCCACGTGACGGCCACCACGTCGAACCGGGCCGGGTATTCCAGCAAACCATATCGTTTGAGGAAAGCGACGGCGGCGCGGCTGAGGCGACGTTGTTTCTCCTCATCGACGGCCTCGACCGGGCTGCCCGGCTGGTCGGCGTGCCGGGTCTTCACCTCGACGAACACCACGGTCCCGCCCTGTTCGGCCACCAGGTCGATTTCCCCGACCCCGCTCTGGTAGCCGCGGGCGATGATCCGATAGCCGCGGCGCCGCAAGAATCGGGCGGCCGCCTTCTCCCCACGGTGGCCCAAGTCGTCTTTGTCGACCGGGGGCCGGAGCCGGCCGGTCAGGGCACGGAGCCAAGTCATGGTCCCAGGCCGGTGGCCGCGGGGCCGCGCAAGCGGGCCTGATCACTGCCCGGTGCCCGTCCGTTTGCGGCCCCGGCGCCTTTTCGGTTTGGTTTCCCCTTGCTGCGGGCGTTCCACACGACGTTCTTTCAGCCGCACCGCCTTGCCCACACGATCGCGGAGGAAATAGAGTTTCGCCCGCCGGACGACGGCGGACCGTTTCACCACGACGTCGATGACGTTGGGCGAGTGGACGGGAAACTTCCGCTCTACTCCTTCCCCCTGCACGATCCGGCGCACGGTGAACATTTCCCGAGTGCCGGACCCGCTGCGAGCGATCACGACACCCGAGAAGACCTGGATGCGTGATTTCTCGCCCTCCAGGATGCGGCAGTGGACATCGACCGTATCGCCGATCTCAAAGCGGGGAGGCTTTTCCTTCAGACAGGGTTTCTCCACTTCGCCGAGCAACTCTTGCCGATTCATGGGTTTTTCCTTTTCTTCAATTGTTTTTCGCGACCCGCGGCCGGCGCCGCC
>DQVB01000506.1 GCA_015661985.1 Planctomycetota bacterium
GCTTTGTTTGGCTTGTTCTCGCCTGTGTTGTGGGATTTTTGGGTGACGCCTTTGCCACGGCATTGCTGTCGTCTGGTCGAAAAGACGACTAACACGGCACCGGCCGCATCTTCCAGTGCCAGGGGGACCCTCTGCGTTGACGCCAGAGGGAATGCCTGTGGCGGCCACCGATTACGTGTTCGACCAGGCCGGGGGGCTGACTGACATGACGCATTACAAGGGCGCGCAGATCTTCGGCGATCGCGATTGGTCCTTCGACGCCGCGGGGCCTTTGAGAAAGCGGTGGAAGTTGGGGAACGTGAGGCGAGCGTGCGGGCGGCTTTCAGGAAGTTGGGGAGTTGGTACCGGAGGTTCGGCGGACGGCGGAGGGGCCTGGCAGCACTCGTCTCCCGGCCCCCGCAGAGGCTGAGCGGAGGTCTCCGAGCTTGGCCGAGACGGCGGTTTTGAAGCAGGCTGTAAGTGTTCCGTCGCAAAGGGACTGGCCAACCTCCACCTTGCGCAGCGGCTGGAAAAGGTGCTCGGCGGAGGTGGAAGCGGGCCGGGGGGATTCGAAGTTGCTGGTGGTCCCCTTACGTCCAATGAGCGAGCGCAGTTGTGCGACACACGGCCTGCGGAGAATCCGAGATACGAAGCGCGAAAGGGCGGAACGAGCACGAAATCCGAAATCCAGATGTCCCAAACGTACCATTGCACGGCTACATGGTGTGCCGTAACCGCCGGATAGCAGCCAGTGTTTTTGTCATTGGGGTTTGGGGCATTCGGATTTGTTTCGATACTCGGGTTTAGACATTCGAATCTATCGTTACCGGTGTCGCAGAACGCGCACGGGCATTTAGCTGCCCGCCTTCTGGGGCAGGTAGGGGTGATCTCGTTTGCGAAGGACTTTGGCCTGGAGGATCTTGTCCGGATCGGGTGGATCGGCTGATTGCGGGTCGCGACGTTGGATATCGGACAGGACCTCCATGCCTTGGATCACGCGGCCGAAGACGGTATGGCGGCCGTCCAACAAGGGCGTGGGCACGAAGGTTATGAAGAATTGGGAACCGCCTGTGTCACGCCCGCGGTGAGCCATACTCAGGCTGCCTCGGAAATGGAGCCGGTGGTCGGGCCGGTAGCATTCGCACGGGATCAGGTAACCCGGCCCGCCGGTCCCGTCCCCTTTGGGACAGCCCCCTTGGGCCATGAATCCCGCCAGTACGCGGTGGAAGGTCAACCCGTCGTAGAACTTCTTTTCCACCAGGTGGATGAAGTTGGCCACGGTGTTGGGCGCTTCGTTTTCAAATAGCTCCAGGACGATGTCACCTTTGCTGGTCCGCAACAGCACGCGGGGCAGGTCATCCGCCTTCGCTTCGGCCGCCCGCAGGGCCTGTTCGCGCGGCCAAGCTTCCCGGTAGTAGGGCAGCAGCTGGTGGTAGTCGATGGCCAGGTCTTTGAAAAGGTGGTCCCCGAGCGTCTGGAGCGTGCTGCGCAGCACGCCCGCCCGGTCGGCCCGCTGCAAATACTGCTGGGCGGCGTCCAGCTCCATGACGGCGAAGGCGGCCATGCCCGCCCATGCGTAGAAGGCATTGTCCTCGACACCCTGTTCCAACAGCACCTGGGAAAACTTCCAGGCCTTTTCGTAGTTATCCCTAGCGCAGTTCCATGTGATCATGCCGGCCAGAAAATGGAGAATGGTCGGGTCCGCGCGCGGGTCTTCCCTGTAGGCGGCTACGGCTGCCTCTTCCAGCTGGGCCTCCAGGCCGTTGCCCTTTTCCACAAGCTGGTTATAGCGCGACTCGATGGCCGGCTGTTCGCCCGGGTCCGCGTCACGGAACTGCTGTCGCACCTGGCGCATCTGGTTCAGCAGCTCTTTGAACTGGGCGAACACCCGGTGGAACTCGGCCCCTGCTGGCCCGGCTTGGCCGGTTTCCGGCTTCTGGTCCGCCGCTCGTGTGCCGGACCCCGCAAGCCCACCCCAGACCACCGCCGAAGCAAGGCAGGCGAGTAACGCGCGAGGCAGCCGCCGCATACCAGGGCTCCTTGATCTTTGCAGCTCATTCAAAAGCCAGATGCAGCCGCTCTCCTGACCGAGCCACGACGCGTGGTCGCAGTTCTCCCGGCCCATCTTGGGATAAGCGTGCACCCACGAGAATGGACAGAGCGCCGGCCACCCAGCGGAGCCGGCCCGCTCCGGCTTCTCTGTCCCCACCTTTCTACGGTACCATATCCGGGGTCGTTTGTCTGGGACCCTCAGCGCGCAGGTCTGCCACCCATGGGGGCCATCGATGAATCGTCAGCGAGCCCAATCCGGCCGAGAGCATCGAGGCCGCCGGGGCAAGCCGTCGCCGGTGGGTTTGCGGATCATCGGTGGCCGGTTTCGCGGCCGAAAACTGGCCTATTCGGGCGACCGGCGCGTTCGACCGATGAAGGACCGCATCCGCGAGGCGGTGTTCAACCTGATCGGCCCGGACGTGGTGGGCAAGCACGCCATCGACTTGTTCGCCGGCACAGGGGCTCTGGCCCTGGAAGCCCTCAGTCGGGGGGCGGCCCGGGCCACGCTGATCGAGCAGCATCGTCCCACGGTGCGGCTGGCGATGGCGAATGTCCGAGCCCTGGGTGTGGAGTCGCTCTGCCGGCTGGTCGAAGGGGACGTCTTCGTCTGGCACCGCCGCGGCCCGCCGCTGGGCCCCACCCCATGGCTGGTCTTCTGCTCGCCGCCGTACGATTTCTACACCCATCGTCTGGATGACATGCTCCAGCTGCTCGGCGGGCTGATCGCCTCCGCCCCGGCCGAAAGCGTCTTTGTCGTGGAGGCGGACCGGCGCTTCGATTGGTCGTGCCTGCCCCACCCGGACCGCTGGGATGTGCGCTCCTACCGGCGAGCTTGGATCGGGATTTATCGGAAGGGGCACGAACACGCGACGAACAATTCCTGATGGAGGTGCCCACGATGGATGTGCGGAACGTCGACCAGGTGCCGGCCTTCACCACCAAAGACGGCTCGGAGATCCGCGAACTGCTGGCCCATCGCAACTCGTGTATCCGCAACCAGACGCTGGCCGAAGCCCGCCTTCGGCCAGGCGCCACCACGGCGGCCCACCACCACGCAAGGAGCGAAGAGATCTACTATGTGCTGGAAGGCCACGGCCTGATGCGGGTGGGAGACGAACTCCGACCGGTTCGGCCCGGTGATGCCATCGCCATCCCGCCCGGGGCGATCCACCAGATCACGAACACGGGGAGCCGCCTGCTGAAGTTCCTCTGCTGCTGCGTCCCGGGTTACGAACACGACGACACGATGCTGGCCGAGGAAGGGCAGTGAGCGTCGCGGCCGCTCAGCGCACTTCGTGCCACTCCCGACGGCCGTATCGTTCGGCCACCAGGCGCAGGGTGTCCTGGCGCGGCCAATCCCGGCGCGGGCCACTGATCGGCCAGGCCTCGATCAACGCGGCACGAAGGGGCGTCAGGGACAGAGGCAGGTTGATGAGGAACTGGCCATGCGAGCGCCGCCGGCGGTAGGTCGGCTGGCGCGGCGGCGTGTTCAGCAGGCGATCGGCCCAACGGAGGGGGAAATCATACAGCA
Organism: Planctomycetota bacterium; assembly: GCA_015661985.1. Lineage (GTDB taxonomy): Bacteria > Planctomycetota > Planctomycetia > Pirellulales > Thermoguttaceae > SZUA-1497. Next base: position 3,563 of record DQVB01000506.1, read on the forward strand.
GCGTGCCGTGGTAGAGGAAATGCGTCCGCTTCGTCCGCATGCTGTTCCCCGAGAACTTGCGGTCGTCCAAGGCCAAGTCGCTGATTCCGCAACGGCGCACCGAGGGCACGAGTCGGCGCAGCGAACGGGCGATCCGCTCCAGCACGAAGCGGTGGGCGTGGTCCACCGCGCGGAGTGCCGGACGGAGCTGGTAGCTCAGCACGGCGGTGTACATGAGGCACCCCGGGCCGACGACCACCGCCGCCCCGCCGCTGGCGCGACGCAACACCGCAACACCGGCCTCTCGGCAGGCTTCCAGGCGAACCTCCTGAGCCCGTTGCGACGAGCGACCCACGACCACAAACAGATGGCTCGGCTCCCACAGGCGAAGTGTCTCCAGGGGACGGCCGGCCGCTTCGGCCTCCTCGAGCAAGGCTTCGTCCAAAGCCAGATTCTCGGCGGGGGTGGGCAGGGTCAAATCGAGCAGGAGCATGGTGTGCCGACGCCATGGGCGCTTCGGGCGGCCCCTCCAGGCAAAGCGAGATCCTCCGTCAGTCGATCGCTTTTCGCGCGGAGCCATAGCTTAACGCGGTCTCGGGTCGCAACCAAGTATGGGCCGTGTCTTGTAAACGGCAATGCACTCGGCGCACGAAGCCCGGCCTGTGCCGGAAAGTCGGGCTTCTTTCGAGTTGCATCTTTCGAAGGCCCGCGGCCCTCAGGCCGAACAGGGTTTGGCCATTTTGTCGCCTGGCGCCGGCCGGACTAGGCGAGTCTCTGCGGGCATGGTAGGCTGGAATCGAACGCAGTTTCCGTGCTCCCCAGGAGAACCAAGGCGATGCTTACGCCGGCTGATGTCCTAGGCCCCAAGGGTCGGATCGCCGCGCAGCTGGAATCCTATGAATACCGTCCGCAGCAATTGAGGATGGCCGAGGCGGTGGATGAAGCCCTGCGGGAAGGGCACCATCTGGTCGTGGAGGCGGGAACAGGGGTGGGCAAGAGCTTCGCCTATCTGGTACCAGCCATCCTGGCCACCGCCGGCCGATCCCAGGACTCCGACCAGCCCGGTACGACCGCGCCGGAGCCGCAGGCCAAGCGGGTGGTCGTGTCGACCCACACGATCAGCCTCCAGGAGCAGTTGCTCCAGAAAGACTTGCCCTTTCTGGACGCCATCCTTCCTCTGAAGTTCACCGCCGTGTTGGTCAAGGGGCGCAGCAACTATATCAGTCTGCGACGGTTGCACAATGCGCTTTCGCGAGCCCGCAATCTGTTTGCCGAGCGGAGGGAGTTGGAAGAGCTGGACCGGATCAACGCGTGGGCGGAAGAAACGACCGACGGTTCCCTTTCCGATCTGGATTACCGGCCGCTGCCGCAGGTGTGGGACGAGGTGGCCAGCGACCATAGCAACTGCATGGGGCGTCGCTGTCCGTACCGCAGCCGCTGCTTCTACTACCGGGCCCGGCGGCACGTGCAGGAGGCCCAGATCCTGGTCGTCAACCACGCCCTGTTTTTCAGCGACCTGGCCTTGCGACAGCGACGCGCCTCGGTTCTGCCCAACTACGATGCGGTGATCTTCGACGAAGCCCATACCATGGAAGCGGTGGCCAGCGACCATCTGGGCTTGAGTGTGACCAGTGGCCAAGTGGAGTACGTGCTGCGGAAGCTCCACCACCCGACCACCGGCCGGGGCCTGTTGGCCCACAAGCAGATGGGCGAGGCGCGCCAGCTGGTGGCCGACTGCCGCAGCCGAGCGGCCCTGTTGTTCGATCAAATCGACCGGTGGCTGGAGGACCAACGGGGGAGCAATGGCCGCGTACGGACGGCCAACATCGTCCCCAACCCGCTTTCCGAAGGCCTCCAGAAGCTGGCCGGGGCCGTGCGCCAGGCGGCTGGAGCCATCAAAGACGAGCAACAGAGCCACGATTTCAAATCGGCCGCCGACCGCCTGGAGGCATTGGGGGCGGAAATCCGGGACTGGTTGGAGCAGACGCTTCCGGGCGCCGCCTACTGGGTGGAGCGGTCCGAAACGCGCCGGCACCGGCGCCGCATCACCCTGGCCGCCGCTCCCATCGACGTAGGGCCGGCCCTTCAAACGCATTTGTTCCAGCGCGTTCGGACGGTGATCATGACCAGCGCTACGCTGGCCACCGGACGCGGCTCCTTCGAATTCTTCCAATCCCGCATCGGGCTCTCCCAGACCAGAACGCTCTGCCTGGGCAGCCCCTTCGACTACCGCCAACAAGTCGAACTGGTCCTGCCGGCCGGCATCCCCGACCCGGCGCAAGACCCCGCGGGCTACGAACGTAAAGCCTTCGAACTGATCCGCCGCTATGTGGCCAAAACGGGCGGACACGCCTTCGTGCTGTTCACCAGCTACGCCATGATGCGACGGGCCGCTGAAACCCTGCTGCCATGGCTGGAGGAGCAAAACCTGATTCTCTACTCGCAGGCGGACGGCGTGCCGCGCAGCCTCATGCTCCAGCAATTCAAGTCCAACCCCCGAGCCGTCCTGTTCGGTACGGACAGCTTCTGGCAGGGCGTCGATGTGCCGGGGGCGGCACTGCAGAACGTGATCATCATCCGCCTTCCCTTCCAAGTGCCTGACCGACCGCTGGTCGAGGCCCGCATGGAGGCCATCCGGGCCCGCGGGGGCAGCCCCTTCCGCGACTACCAGCTTCCGGAAGCTATCATCAAGCTCAAACAGGGCTTCGGCCGTCTCATCCGCACCCAAAGCGATACCGGCATGGTCGCCATCCTCGACCCGCGCGTGCAAACGAAGCCGTACGGCAGACTGTTTCTCCAGTCGCTGCCGCAATGCCGGGTGGTGATCGACCAAGCCTGACGGCCGCCGGCCAAGAGGCCTGCCGCGGCCAGAGGAGACCATCACTTGAGCACACCTGCGGCCAGACGGTACAGCAGCCAACCGCTGGCTGCACCACCCAAGATGGAGATGGCACAGCAGGCCAGCGCCAAGCGGGCGAGCCGTCTTGCCTGGTCGCCTCGGCGGACCCGCGTATCCTTGATCACGCGCCACCGCGGCGGTGGATACTGGTCCCAGAGATAGATCTGCCACCCCAGCCGGCCAAACCAGAGGCCGATCCCCGTCAAGCCCAGCCCGGTGATCCAAGCGCACACGGCGGCCAGCCGCCGGGCTTGGGCTATGGCCTGATCCAAGTCCCGGTCGGCCAGTTCGAGGATCCCGTCGACGTGCCGGCGCACCAGGAGCAGGCCCAGCAGTCCCAGGAGCAGAGCCACCCCGACCCACCAAAACACTCGCCGCCGGAACCGACGATCGGCCTGAACGATCCGGTCCTCCACCGCCCTATCCTCGGACATGAAGCCACCCCCCAAAAGACCTCGCGGACGAACTACGGCTCAACGCAGCCGGCCAAACGCGGGCCAGCCACTCAGATGATGCCTTTCCGCACCGCCCAGACGGCGGCCTGGGTGCGATCCGTCACCCCCACCTTGCGCAGGATATGCTGAATGTGTTCCTTGACCGTCTCGTAACTGATGTCCATCTCCGCAGCGATCTGCTGGTTGGTCATCCCCTCGGACAACAGACGCAACACCAGACCTTCCCGTTCCGTCAGCGGGACTTCCACGTCGGCAAACATGCGCGGCGTGGCCAGTGCCCCGGTCATCTTCCGCAGCTGCTCCCGGTCCCAGATCGTCCGGCCCGTGGCCACCTCATGGATCGCCTCGATCAACTCCTGCCGCCGGACATCCTTCAGCAGGTAGCCGTTGGCCCCCAAGGCCACGGCGCGGGCCACGTAGGCGGGATTGTCATATTGGGAGAGCATCAGGATGGGCAAATCCGTGTTCTCCAAACGGATCTTCCCCAACGCACGCAGGCCGTCGCACTCGGGCATCCGTACGTCCAACAGCAAGACGTCGGGCTGATGATCCGCTGCCAGCTTGATAGCATCCTCCCCCGTAGTGGCCTCCGCCACAATCTCGATGCCCGATCCTTTCAGCATGCTTGCCAACCCGGTACGGACAACTTGCTGATCATCAGCAATCACGATTCGGATACTCACGGTGCAGTCCCCCCCTGTTGAAGTTGAGAAGCTTCTCAGACCCTTCGCGATTCGCCATTCAAAAAGTCAAGTGGCCCTGTCGATGCGGACGATCCGTCCGCCCCCAGAATCGACTCGGCCGCTCCCACGAATAGATGGCTCTCGGCCCTCATGGCCCCCCAACCTCCCCAATCAGCGCCTCCCGGCCCACCCCGCGCCGCCGAACACCAGAGCGGCCCAAATCCAGCAACCGATCACGGAGATGCCGTCGCCACCTCCAAATCCTGTCCGGCCGCCTGCCACTTTTCGGAAAAGATACTCCCCCCCTCCCGCGGTTGGGGTGGTCTGTATAGCCGCGGACGTCAACTGCCAAGGCCGCTGCCAGGTGACTCGGGAGAGTATCGTACTACCGCCCTACAATCCTGGCAAGCCACCTGGGGCCCTCCAGCTCGGAAAGACGGGGCCCCCGGCCGGGGAGATAGCCGGCGAGTCGAAGGGATCAGCTCGGTTGGAACCGAGGGGTCTCGGTGGATCAAACGACCTCCGGTCGATGGGCGCAAGATGAAGCGGCAGTCACTGGGCACGGGTCGATGTGACCCAGGCTTGTTGGTACGACGAGCCCGACAGGTCGCTTGTTTTCGGCGCATGAAGAATCCCGGGGGTCCGTGCCTGGTCAGCGTCGGTTGGGGGGGTGGGGAGTGAGGTAACAATAGGCGGGATACGTTGCGGGACGGCTCCGGGGCCGGCGAATCGACCCCGACCCGGAGCCGCAACTCTTCTACCTTTCCCTCGACGGACACGGATCCCCCGGGACAGGTGCTTCAGGAGGGCAATCGCCATTTTTAATGCATACGACGGCAATCCCTTTCTGGTTCGCCGTGCGGATCAAATTTTCTCGTTCCAGCACGATAGTCCGGTACGCTTCAACCGCCAGCACTTTGGCCCCAGCGCGGAGCATGCTTTCCAGGGTGCTCGGGCCGACGGTGGGCACATCGAAGCGCATATCTTGCTGCGGTTTAGCCACTTTGACGACGGTGAACGCTCCGGCCGGGCAGAGCCGGCCAGCCCGCTCGATACAGGCGTCGGTCCCCTCGACGGCCTCCAAGGCCAACACGGCTTGACTCTTGACCGCCACGGTTTGGCCGCAATCCAGCTGGCCGAGGGCCTTGGCGATGCGCCAACCGAATTGGATGTCGAGCCACTCTGATTTGGTCGGGCCTCGCCGCGTGAGCTGGCCGCAGGGGGCCAGCAGCTCCGGGGCGTAATCGGTAGCGGGGGCCAGGTGGATCCCGTGGCCAGCGAAAAGGGCAACAACGCGACCCAGCAGCGAGTCGTCCTTGCAGTCGGCTCGGCGGGTAAAAAAGTGGGGGGCGAAGGCGCGGATCGTGGTCCAATCGGGCAACTGTTTCAAGACGAACCACCGCTGGAACATAAACTGCTTGTGGATCTTGCCCGCCATGGTCGCTCGCTTGACGCCGCGCCTATGGAAGTACCGGATGGCCGAGCCGAATCTGGCCAGGCCCATCCAATGGAACTGGTCGCACAGCTTGGCCAGGACCGGATCGGCATGCCCGCGGACGCCCAGGCAACAGACGCGGTGTCCACGGCGCCGCAAAGCGCGGGCGATCACCACCGGGTACTGGCCCCAGCCGGCAATCAGCCCCACCGGACCGCCCGGGCTGCGATCCGCTTGGTTGGGCTCAATGTCGGTCGTTATTCCACCCGAAGGGGGGACGGCCCGGAGCTGACCCGTTTCTCGCCGCCCTCGCTCACTCATCCTGCCTTGCGTCGTGTCGTATCGGCCGCGGCTCCCGGGGGGGCTTTGCCGCAGCTGGCACCCTCGGCCACCAGCTTGTTGACCATCGCCTGAAGCTGCTTCAGCTGCCGACGCATCTCCGGCAGCCTGGCCAACGCCGCCTGCTTGACCATCTGTTCCCGTTCCGGCGTGGCGGGGATGCCCACCATGCGGGCCCCGTCGGGGATGTCGTTGATCACACCCGCCATGGCCCCCAGCACCACCCGGGAGCCGATCCGCACATGGTCCCTGACGCCCACCTGGCCGGCCATCACCACGTAATCGCCGGTCGTGGTGCTGCCGGCGATGCCGACCTGGGCGCAGATCATGTTGTGCTTGCCGATGCGGCAGTTGTGGGCCACCATCACTTGGTTGTCGATCTTCGTCCCTTCCCCAATAACCGTCGATCCATAAGTGCCTCGATCGATCGTCGAATTGGCCCCGATTTCCACTTCGGCCTCCAAGACCACGTTGCCCAGCTGAGGAGCCAATCGGTGCTGGCCGTCTTCGCACACATATCCGAATCCATAGGCTCCCAGCACGGCGCCGGCGTGGATCACACATCGAGGCCCGACGATGGTGTTTTCGTAGAGGACCGCGCCGGGGAAGATCGTCACATCCTCGCCGATTCGACACCCGCCCATCACGTGCGCCCCGGCGTGGATCGTGGTCCGATCTCCGATCCATACGTCCTCGCCAATCGTGGCCAAGGGGTGGATCTGTACATCGCTCCCCAGAACGGCGGAAGGGGCAACCACGGCTTGGGGGCTGAGCCCGGGACGGGCCATCAAGCGAGGGGGTCGGAAGCGGCTCACCACCAGCGCGAAAGCCTGGTGTACGTCTTCGACCTGGACAACCGGAATCCCTTCGGGTCGCGCACCCAACGGGGCGATCGCCGCGGAGGCCTCGGTGTGGGCCAGCCGCCCGCTCCTCTCGGCCTTGTCGATCAGCGTGATGTCGCCCGGCTTGGCTTCGTCCAGGGGAGCCGCACCTGAGATCGGAGTGTTCGGGTCCCCCACAAGCTTTCCTTGCACCAGGGCAGCCACCTCGGCCAGCGTCATCTGCATTGCCGGGAATCCTTTCCGGTCCGTACGTCTAATGACGATTGCCCCTCTAGTGGGGGTCCTGGCTCCCAAGGGCCACATCGTACCCCATGGGCCCGAGACCGACAAGAGCAAACCGGAGGCGAACAGATCGTTCAGCCCGGGATGCAGGAGACCGATTGCCGTTCGTTGTGTCCGGGCCAGGTCATCGGCGCGCTGGCCGATTTGCTCCATCCTGCGGATCGCTGGTGGTTCCCGAGCGGTCTGGAGAGCCGAAACAGCGCGACTGAAGGCACAGGCAAGGCGTTCCGTGTTCAAGCGATCACCAGCGCCACAGGCAGCTCGATCCGCGCCACCTTTTCCATCACCAGCCATTGGTAGCCGCGGTGGTAGTGGCTCCGGCGAAGCACAAAGCCGGCGCGGCTGAACAGGCGTCGCGACACAACGTTGTCCGACCGGACCACGGCCACCAGTTTTCGGGCTCCCAGCTGTCGGCACGCCTCCTGCCACGTGGCGCCGAGGAGCATCGAACCAAAGCCGCGGCCGCGGAAGGCCGGCCAGACGGCCAGGCTGACGATGGCCTCGCCCGATCGGCGGCTTTCATAACGGATCACGCCCAGCGGGAGACCGCAGCAGTCGAGCACCCACAGACGGCTCCTCCGGGCAGTCTGCTGGCGCTGGAACCACTGGCGATGGCTCTCCAGCGGGATCGGTTGGGAGGAGAGGGACACGGCCCGAACGGAACGTTCGTTGGCCAGGTGCCACAGGCACAGCAGGTCGCCAGGCTCGACGGGGCGCAACCGGGGCGGGTCCATCGCTGGGCCGCCGTCGAAAGCCTGCATGATCCGCACCACGCGCTGGGCGCCGCAGCCGTCGACCAACTGCTGGGCCGCCGTGCTGAGGGCGCGGCGCCGGCTTGGGGCGTGACACAAGGCCTCAATGGCTTCGCCCAACTCACGGGGCGAAATCTCTGAAGCCGGCCCTACACATACGGCGGCACCGGCCGTCTCCAACAGCGAAGCCACCGGCCGCTGGTTGTCCGCCGTCTCCAACACGACGGCCGGCACGCCCAGGCAGGCCAGTTCCCAGCAAGTGGTTCCGGCCGCGGTAACCGCCAGTTCGACCCGCGCCATACGCCTCGCCATGTCATCACTCGGCGGGATGACCGAAACCGCCCGGCCCGTACGACGAGCCTGCCGCTGGATCGCCTGGGCGTGGGGGTTGGCCGGACCGAGAAGCACCTCAACCTGAAGATCGGCGACCGCCACGTGCGCCAGGGCTTGAAGCACCAGTGACGCCGCGTTGCCAGGGTCCGCACCGCCCAGAGTAACCAGCAACCGGCGGGCCACGGGCGGAACGGAGGGCCGCCGCTTCGTCCAGGAGGCAAACTCGGGCCTCAACAGCGCATAGCGCGGCCCCAGAAGAGCAGGCGACGCCCCAGCCGACCGGCCTGCGACCGTTTCCGGTCCGAGGTTCTGGTTCAACACCAGATCGGCTGGGGCGGTCCCCCAGCCCAGATCGTCGATCTCCAGTAGCCGCGCGTCTGTCCCGGCTGCATTCTCCAAGTAGCGCGGGTCAAAGTGATAGCCGTCCACCGCCAGCCACATCGGTTGGGACGCGGTTTGGGCCAGGGCATCGACCAAGGCCTGTTCGGTCTGGCGCCAGTCGTCGGGATCGGGATGCGGCCGCCGGATCGGGACCAGCCGGCAGCCCGCCGCAGCGATCCGCTCCCCCAACCCTGCCACCGGACAGTGGCTGAGGAAGACCACCGGGCCGCCGGCCTGTCGCCACGCCTGAGCCAAAGCCAGACATCGCATCAGGTGCCCCAGGCCCGTCTGCCGCCCCCCGTCGGCGCGAATGACCAGCGTTCCAGGCCCTGTCATCCTTCCACCAATGCTTTCTGGCGAACGTGCCGGTTCAGCTCCGCTAGTTCTGGCAGCTGCATGAGGAGTCGGCGTACGTCGTGCCACGAGAAAAGGTCATCCCGCCCCAACAGCAGGTAGATCCGTCGCACCAACTCCAAGTCGTCTGGGCAATCCACAGTCCAACGCCAATGGCTGAGCTGATGCGGCCCGGCGACCGGCAGAAGCCGGAACCGCTCAGGATGCCTGTACAGATACGGCGTCACGTGGACTCGCTCGTACGCTTCGGTCGCCCGGCGCCAAGCCTCTTCCAGCGCAGCGGTGGAAAAGACTTCGGTGTCCAGGCCGCGAGGCCAGCTGCGGTGGAGCGTGTTGCTCGCATAATCGGGCCGGCTCTCCAGAAACGCCTTGATCACCTGGTCGATGACCCCCGGATCGATAAGCGGACAGTCGGCCGTGATGCGCACGACGACGTCGGCCCGTGCCACATGGGCCGCTTGACGGAAGCGATCCAGCACGTCCTCTTCGCAGCCCCGGACGCAAGCCGCCCCCAATCGCCCCGCCTCCCGGTCGACCGGATCGTCTGCTTCGCCACGGCCGGTGGCCACCACCAGGTGATCGACCAGCCTGGCTCGGCTGGCGCGCCGTACCGCGCGAGCCAGCATCGTGCGGCCGCCCACGTCGGCCAATACCTTGCCCGGAAGCCGCGAGCTGTTCATCCGCGCCTGGATAATGGCTACCACTCTCATCGCTTGGCCTCCGCAACAACTTCCGCCACGGCCTGGATGACGCGCGTGGCATCCGCCCGAGTCATGGCGGCAAACACAGGCAGGCTCAAGATGGCTCCGTAAGCCGCCTCGGCGACCGGGCACATCCCCGCGCCCGTGCCGAAACGACGGCGATAGAACGGGTGAAGATGGACGGGCAAGTAATGCACGCCCACGCCGATCCCCCGACGCCGAAGCGCGGCGTACACCTTGCCGCGATCCAAGCCGAACCGTTCGCGGTCCAGACGCACCACGTACAGGTGGCGAGCGTGCCGGATGCCAGGCCGCACATCCAGCGGCCGGACGCCCGGCATGCCCCCCAAGTGGCGGTCATACAGCGAAGCGATCCACTGGCGCCTCTGCACCATGCGGTCCAGGCGTGCCAGCTGGCTGAGCCCCAGAGCGGCCTGGATGTCCGTGAGCCGATAGTTGTAGCCCAGTTCCACCATCTGGTACTGCCACGAGCCCGCCTCGGCCCGCTGACGATGGTCCTTGTCAAAGCCGTGATTGCGAAAACGGCGAATCCGCTCGGCCAGCTCGGGCCGATCCGTGGTCACTACCCCTCCTTCGCCGGCGGTGATCGGTTTGACCGCATGGAGACTGAACGCGCTCAGATCGGCCAGGCTGCCGACGCGCTGCCCTCCCACGGCGGCCCCCAACGCATGCGACGCATCGGCCACCAGCCAAAGGCCGTAGCGATCAGCCAGCCGACGGAGCGCTCCATACGAGGACGGCTGGCCGGCGTAATCCACCGCGATGATCGCCCGCGTACGTGGCGTGATCAGGGCTTCCACCACACCCGGGTCAACCAGCAGCGTGGCCGGATCCACGTCGGCAAACACCGGCCGAGCGCCTTGGAAAACCACACAGTTCGCCGTGGCCGCAAACGTCATGGCCGGCACGATCACCTCGTCCCCCGGCCCGATCCCCAAAGCGTGCATCGCCCCGTGCAACGCCGCCGTGCCACTGCTGAGCGACACGGCTTGCCCCACACCCACATATTCGGCCACCGCCCGCTCGAACCGCTCGACCGCCGGGCCGGTGGTCAGCCAGTCTGAACGCAGCACCTCGACCACCGCCCGAATGTCCGCCCGGCTGACCCATTGGCGGCTGTACGGAAGAGATTCCACCACAACCTTGCCGCTCAGCGATTCGGACACCCGCTGGTTACCCTCCGGCCCAAGACGCCTCAGGGGGACTCCATGCAACAGGGCCGCTGCACCCCCGGTACCACACCGACAAAAAAACACGTATGGCCATTGCTCCGTAATAAACGCGTTTCAATGGCACGAATGGCCAAATGAGCGTCTATGAAATGGCGGAAACATGCCGTGGAATACACCATGCCAGTGTACATTCCTCACAACGACGGAGTATGCACGTTCAGGGGTGCGGTATGGTAAACACCTCGGGCTTCCGGGTCAAAGCCAGCTGCGGCGACTCAGTTGTGGGGCGGGACTGCAGGATCGCGTAAAATCGATCGCGTACGGGCGCCGATCGCGGACATCCCGGCCTCTTGGGGTCGGGGTCGGGTCGTGGGCGGGTCGTGGTCCTGGCGTGGGTCTTGGTGTTCTTTGGTCGGGGCTGGACCGGGCATGTTTGGCTGTGGAGGCGTTTTGATGAGTCGTTTCGTGTGTTGGGTTGCTTTGTTTTTCGGCATCCTGGGATTGATCGGGTGGGTGGAAGCGGGCGACGAGGTGACCAGTCGGGTCGGTCGGCTGGCCGACGAGGTGACTGGGGACGTGCTGCGATGGCGTCGGGATTTCCACGCCCACCCGGAGCTATCGAACCGCGAAGAACGGACCTCGCGGGTGGTGGCCGAGCTATTGCGGCAGTTTGGGGTCGATAGCCTGAAGACGGGCGTGGCGGGCCATGGGGTGGTTGCCCTGATTCACGGGCGGCAGCCCGGCCCTTGTGTGGCGTTGCGGGCCGACATGGACGCCTTGCCCATCCAGGAGCGGAGTGGGGTGCCCTTTGCGTCGCAGAACGCGGGCGTGATGCACGCCTGCGGCCATGACGCGCACATGGCCATGCTGCTCGGCGCGGCCAAGGTGTTGGTCCAGATGCGGGACGCCTTGCCCGGGACGGTGAAACTGATCTTTCAGCCCGCCGAGGAGGGGCCGCCTCGGGGCGAGCAGGGCGGGGCCAAGCTGATGATCGACGAAGGGGTGCTGGAGGACCCTCGGGTGAGTGCGATCTTCGGGATGCACGTCAGCACGGACCTGGACTGCGGCAAGCTGGGTTACCGCTTTGGAGCCCTTCTGGCGGCCGTCGACCGTTTCCGGGTGACCGTGCGCGGCAAACAGTCGCACGCGGCGACGCCCTGGAAGGGGGTGGACCCGATCGTGGGCACAGCCCACATCATCTCGGCGGTTCAGACGATCGCCAGTCGCCGGGTGGATGCGCGCCAGCCGGTGGTTGTCTCTTTCGGCATGGTGCACGGCGGCCAGGCTTGGAACATCATCCCGGAGCGGGTGGAGCTGGAAGGCACGATTCGCACACACGACGTCGAGGTTCGACGCCTGGCCGTCGCTCAGTTCCACCGCATTGTGCGCGAAACGGCCGGGGCATTGGGCTGCCAGGTGGAGATCCAATGGGACGACTACGGGCCAGTGGTCTGGAACGATCCCGACTTGGGCCAGCGCATGCTGCCTTCGTTGGCACGGGCAGCCGGCCAAGGCAACGTCGTCGAGTCGCCGCCGGTGATGGGCGGCGAGGATTTTGCCCATTACGCCCGCAAGGTACCCGGGTTCTTCATTTTCCTGGGCGTACGCAACGAAATGGCGGGAGCGATCCACCCGCTCCATACGCCGCAGATGAGGATCGATGAGGCTGCCCTGCCGCTCGGCGTGCGAACCCATTGTCTGCTGGCCATCGACTGTCTGAAACAAGAAGCCGGCAGGGTGAGCCGCGCCGCTGAAGAATGACTCGCGGTGCTTCAAACCAACTGAGATTGGACTGCACGGGCGGGTGCGGTCAGCACCTGGGCGATGCGCACGGCTGCTTGCCCATCCCATAACGCCGGACAGCGGCCCCCTTTGTACGTGCCGTCGAGGACCGAACGCAAACAGCGGCGCAGCTTTTCGGCATCGTTGCCCACGAGGGTGCTCGTGCCTTCCTCCACGGTGATCGGCCGTTCTGTGTTCGGCCGGGCCGTCAGGCAGGGAATGCCCAGCACCGTGGCTTCCTCTTGGAGTCCACCGGAATCGGTAATGATCACCTTCGCCTGGGAGGTCAGGGCCAGCAGATCCAAATAGCCGAGCGGTTCGGTCAGGGTCAGCCGCCGCGCCCGCTCGATCCGCCTGCTGAGCCCGAATTCAGCCAACCGCTTCCGCGTGCGCGGGTGCACAGGGAACACGAGGGGCAGCTCCTGCGAGGTTTCGATCAATACCTCGAGCAGTCGCTCCAAAGCCGCCGGGGCATCCACGTTGGATGGCCGGTGCAGGGTGACCACGCCATAGCGGCCGGGGCTCAGGTGGAACTGGTCGAGCGTATCTCGCTTCTTCGCCTCGGGCAACAGGCGCTTGAGCGTGTCGATCATGATGTTGCCGACCAAATGGATGTGTTCCTCCGGGTGCCCTTCCCGGCGGAGGTTCTCCACTCCAGCCGGCTCGGACACGAGCAACACGTCCGCCACCGCGTCGGTCACAATCCGGTTGATCTCCTCGGGCATCGACCGGTCAAAACTCCGCAGCCCCGCCTCCACGTGGGCCACGGGAATCTGGAGTTTCACGGCGGCCAAGGCCGACGCCATCGTGGAATTGACGTCGCCGACCACCACCACTCGGTCGTACTTGCCTCCGCCGGGCAGGCCCTGTTCGAGGCATACCTCCAGGCGCTCCATCACCTTGGCCGCCTGGGCCCCATGCTTGCCCGAGCCCACCTCGAGGCAGATATCGGGACGCCGCATGCCCAGCTCTTCGAAGAAGACGTCCGACAGACCCGCGTCGTAGTGCTGGCCCGTATGGATCAGGACGGTTCGAATGTTGGCATAGCAGTCCAGCGCCCTCAAAAGAGGGGCCATCTTGACGAAGTTGGGGCGCGCCCCGACCACGCACGCAAAATTCGATTGGTTCATTTCCCGTGGGCTCATTTCCCCTTCTTTCGGCGGCGCGCCGGTTCACACCATCCCCACCGGGCCGCTTTCCTGGAAAGATAAAGCACTCGATCGGGCGATGCCGGCAGCGGATTCTCCGCCGCCAGGACAGTTGGAGTTTCTCACAAGTATAGCCTGCCGAAGGAGGAAGTATAGGAAGGCCCTACACGGAAGGTCAAGGTCGGGATGCGGATCGATACTTGAACCCCAACAGGGTGCGAAGCTCCTGATTGCTTGGCTCAAGTGAGTCTCGAAGGCACCGCCGGATTGTTGTCCCCGGGGGCCGTCGCGGTGCTTGGATGGACCGCCGAATCCCGGTACAACCATAGCTTGCATCCTGTCCGGCAACGTCTGTGGCGACCGCGGATGGCGCGGACAGGTGAGGTTTGCCCGTTGGAGGAGGCTACCGGGTCTCGCCGTGAAAATCGAGTGTGGTGGTAACCATGGCCAAGCGATCGAATTACCAACAGCGAGTGATTCGCGACTACTACAAGAACCGGGAGACCCTGATGCTTCAGCGGCTGGGGGAACTGGTGACCGAACTCTATTTGGCCGAGGGCAAGAGGCGCGGCCAATTGTGGAAACGCGCCAGGCAGGCGTTGGAGAACCTCCAGGTGCCGCCACGGCGGATCGAGCACGTGGTGAGCAGCGACAACCCCGTCCGGCTGGCCGAACTCGTCCGCGAGCTGCAGGGTGGGGGGCAGTAGCCGTGGCCCTTTTCTGCTCGCTGGCGAGCGTGCGGCATTGGCCGGGGTGCCGGGGGCGCATAGAATTCCGCGGGCTTCTCACAAACCTTTATCCCTGATACGTGAGGCCGCGACGTACGATGTCAACGAATGCAGTTGTGATTGACCAGTTGCGTTGGAAGAAAATCCCTGTCTTGGATGAGGGTTTCGTCTGTGTAGTGGACGTGATGGGGGACGACGGGTCGGTCGTCCAGGCGGCTCGGGTCAGCTACGGCCAGGGGACTCGCCAAGTGTCCGACGACCGGACGCTCATCCGCTTCCTCATGCGCCACCGCCACACGACACCCTTCGAGATGGCGGAATTGAAGTTCCTCGTCCGCGCGCCCATGGACTGCTGGCGTCAATGGATTCGGCACCGCACCGCTTCGGTGAACGAATACAGCACGCGGTATTCGATCGCCATTGATGCCACACATGTGACGCCGCCGGACCAATGGCGGTTGCAATCGGCGGAGAACCGTCAGGGAAGCGACGGATTCCTGGCGACGGAATTGGGAAAGGAGCTGTCGGCCGCCGAAGCCGAACTGCACGAGCGGGCCCGTGCCCTCTACCGCCAGCGGCTCGATCTCGGTGTGGCCCGCGAACAGGCGCGCAAAGATCTGCCTCTGTCCACCTACACGGAGGCGTATTGGAAGGTCGACCTGCACAACCTGCTCCACTTCCTGCTGTTGCGCATGGACGCCTGGGCCCAGTGGGAGATCCGCCAGTACGCTCGGACCATCGGCTACGAGATCGTGCGGCCGCTGTTTCCCGTGGTTTGGGAGGCCTTTGAGGATTATCGACTCGAGTCGCTGGAACTGTCCCGGTTGGACCAGGGCGTCGTATCGCGACTGGCCGCCGCCGGGCAGCTGCCGGCCGGCGAGGCCGAATTCCTGGCCGCCCAGGATCCCAGCTGGAAGCCGTTGCGGCGGTGCCGCGAGCGGGACGAGTGCCGAGAAAAACTCGCCCGCCTCGGCCTGCTGCGCAGCGAAGCGTGAGGCTTGTGGCTCGGGCAATGCGCACCACGTTCGCTTGGGCTTCCTGCAAAGGGCGACCTTGGTGGGCCGCGCCCGGCCTCCTGCAACCCATCCTGCGGCGGCGCGGGGCGTTTCAGGAATTCAGTTCCACGGCCTCTTCCCAATGTTCGTAGAGCTGTTTCAGCGCCTCTTGTTCGGCGGCGATTTCCGCCCGGATCTGGCGCACCCGTTGGCCGTCGCGATACGTGTCCGGTTGGGTCAACGCGTGGTGAAGCGACTCCAGATGGGCTTCGCGACGGAAGATCTCTTCTTCCAGGTCTTCCACTTTGCGGAAGGGGAATCGTCGTTTGCGTCGCGGTTTGTTGCGGGCGGGCGCAGGAGCCTTGGCAGCTTTGGGCGGGCGGACGGGTTCCGAAGTCGACTCGGCCTGGGCCGCGCCGGCGGAGCCCTTGGCCACCAGATGTTGGTACGTCTGGTAATTCCCTTCGATCACCTGGAAGCGTCCCTGTTGGGCGACGATGAGATGGTCGGCCACCTGGTTGATGAAGTACCGATCGTGGCTCACCAATAGCACCGTGCCGTCGAAGCGCTGCAAGGCTTGCCCCAGGGCTTCCAGGGCCCACAGATCGAGGTGGTTTGTGGGCTCGTCCAGGACCAGCAGGTTGGCTCGCGCCGCGGCCAGCCGGGCCAGGGCGACGCGGCATCGTTCGCCCCCGCTCAA
>DQVB01000045.1 GCA_015661985.1 Planctomycetota bacterium
GACTTCTTCACCGTAAGTGGCGCAGTGCAAGTAGAAAAATGGTACGGCTGTGGTAGATTTTCGAAGCTGGCCCATTGAGGACGCCCCGACTCCGAAGGCGATCCATACACGGTCTGGCAACGCTCTCATTCATGCGCCCCGAGAATTCTCCGTTTTTTTTGCACCAACGCGCTGACACAACCGGCTTGTACTATCAGACCGAGGCGCCGCAAGGGCGGTATGCGGCGGCAGAGGGTTGATATCCGGATGCTGGCCGCTTGAATTTTTGGGGCGAACGCTGAATGCGCTTGGGGCTGCGTTCGGCTGTCTTCGGCCGACGCCCACAGGTGACCGGTAGCCTTGGGCGAGACCCGGGAGGGACGGGGACGACAGACAGATTCTTCGCGAGGAGCTGTCCGATGACAGACATTCACCGGTCATCGAGTTCGGGCCGTCGCCGGCGGCGACCCAAGTGGGCGCCACGTTCGCGCACCGCGTTGGCACACCGACCGCTTCGGTACGAATCTCTCGAAGAGCGCAAGCTGCTGTCTGTGGGGTCTGACTCCGAGCTGCTGCGCCTTGAGCTTGGCGACCGCAGCCCGAATGAGTATGTCCAAACAAG
This sequence comes from Planctomycetota bacterium, assembly GCA_015661985.1. GTDB lineage: Bacteria > Planctomycetota > Planctomycetia > Pirellulales > Thermoguttaceae > SZUA-1497. Next base: position 602 of record DQVB01000045.1, read on the forward strand.
CAACTTCTCGATCCTGAGCAGTGGAAACCGGGCAGGTACCGATGCCTCAACCGGGACAGACACCCCTGGCCACAACCCTCTGCAGGTGGTGTTGCCCGGCGCGGGACGGTACGTGCTGAGGCGCGATGGCCAGCAGATCGCGTTGCACGACGAAGACGGCCAGGTGGTGGCGCAGTGGAGCGCGGAGGGCCGGCGGAATGTAGTCATCCTCGGCTCATTGGGCGATGATACGCTGATCATCGACTATAGCGGGGGCGATCCCCTGCCGGGGCGAAGACTTGGGTTCGACGGCGCTGGCCACACCGACGGTGACCGCCTCGAGCTGACCGGCCATGCTGTCCAGGAGGTGCGCTACAAGTTTACTGGCCAGGACAGGGCCTTCATTGACGTGAATGGTGGGACGATCGTTCACAGGGGAGTGGAACGGATTCAAGATCAGCTCATCGCCGCTCACCGCATCTTCCGCTTCGGGTCCGGCGACGACGTGATCACGCTGACGGACGACCCTCTGGCAAACAAGGGCATGTGCAGCATCAGCGGTTCATCGAGGGGTGAGCGTGTGGATTTCGCCAATCCAACGGACTCCCTGGCGATACACGCCGGCAGGGGTGACGATACGGTAACTCTGGCAGCAGTGGATGCGGCCTTTGAGGCGTCCCTTGTGGTGGACGGATATACCGGCGATGACCGGCTCGATGCTCGTTCCTTCAGTCTGCCGGTCACCCTGATAGGGAGTACAGGAAATGATACCTTGACGGGCGGCTCGAGCGACGATGAGCTCTTTGGGCATGCCGGCCAAGACCTTCTGGACGGCGGCAAAGGTGATGACCGACTTCATGGCCAGGGTGGCGACGACCAGATTCTAGGGGGTGAAGGCGACGATCACCTGTACGGTGGCAGCGGCGACGACCGGTTGGACGGCGGCTCGGGTGTCGACCGATTGTACGGCCACGCCGGCAACGACACCCTGGTCGGGGCGGGCGGCCGAGACTACCTGCGTGCCCACGCGGGCGATGATCGTTTGGATGGCGGAGAAGACGTCGACCGATTGTTTGGGTTCCGCGGTAACGACGTTCTGAGGGGTGGACCGGGCAATGATTTCCTCTGCGGCCTTGAAGACAGCGACGAACTTTTCGGCGGGCCCGGCAATGACAAGTTGCGAGGAGGCAGTGGCCGTGACCTACTGGACGGCGGCGCCGGCAACGATTTCCTGAAGGGAGACGGACACGATGACAGGCTATACGGCCGCAGGGGCCATGACCTGCTCTACGGCGGCGCCGGCAACGATCTACTGTGGGGAGGTGAACATGATGACAGGCTCTTCGGCGGCCCGGGCAACGACGTCCTCGTCGGGCAAGCCGGACGCGACCAATTGTCCGGCAACTCCCAGCGAGACCTGATCATCGGTGGCCGCGGCGCGGATCAGCTCCATGGGGTTTCGGGCGAGGACATCCTCATCGCCGGCGCCACAAGCTACGATGACCAGGATGCCGCGCTGCTGGCCATTCTCTCCGAGTGGGATTCTGATAGGGATTACCAAGCCCGAACAAAGAGTATACGCGACGGCTCCGGTTCCGTGCTTCAAGGTGTGGCGCTGCAGTCCGGCGTGAGCGTCTTCGACGACCAGGCGCGGGACGTGCTCGATGGTGGAGCCGAGCTTGACTGGTTCTTCGCGCTCACGGACGGGCAAAACGGCGATGCCGACGACGTGGCTGCCGGTCCGCCTGAACAGATCGAGCGGCTATGAGCCTGGCGTCCGACGGGGCACCATGTGCGCCGTGTTCGGGCTCCGTGGCTGGCGTGTGTCTGGACGGTGGTGGCGGCGTAAGGCCGCCACTGGGCAGCAATGGCATAGCAGCTTGCGGCCGACATCCCCGCAAGCGGGTGGTACGGGCAACGCCGGCGGCGCCGCAAGCTGTGCGCGGACGTTGAGTGCGCCCGGCCCATTCGGTGTTGCGGCACCCGTTTGGCGTCAGATGTATCCCCTATAGACAGGTTCGTCGGTGGTTTGCCGGCAGCTCCGGGTGAACTCTCCGGTCAGTCCGCTTAGACACGCCGATTCGTGGCGTTTCGCGCTTTTCGAGGAGAGGCGACCCGTGCCGCGCGGATCCCGTCCCGCGACACTCGCTGCCTGAGTGGGGAGGCAGCCCGGAGCAACTCGCCCGCCGCTCAAACGATCCCCGTTGCCGGTCCGTCCAACCCTGCGGGCATCCAATTCTTGGGTTTTTGCACCATAGCGGCCCCCAATCCGGCTTGCGTTCGTGAGGGCGCCGTGCGCAAGGCCGGCGCTTCGCGCCCTGCTTCAGGCCGACGCAGGCGGCAAGGCACCTGCGCGCTGTCGCCCCCTTTCGCCGCACGGGACGGACACATACCGCGCCGTGTTCCGTACACCCGATTGCGGCGCCAAACAGGCGGCTGGGCACGAGCCGAGCGGAACGGGGCACGACGGCACGCACGATCCTGAGGAGGACACCCGCGATGAAACTGAACCAACGTCCACGAAGAGCGAGCCGCTCCCGGCGGCCAGCCAAAGCGAGGGATCGTTTCCGCGCGGCGATGCGCCACCGCCGCCTGCTGTGCGAACCGCTGGAACAGCGGCAGCTGTTATCGCTGGTCAACCCGTTTGATGAGGTTGATTTCGACAGTGACGCGGGGCGGGCCGTGCGGGGCCTTGTGGAGCGCGTCGCCGCGGGCCTGCCGGGGGACGCGGGCATTGTAAAATTCGACGATCTTCGGAATACGATGGAGGATAACCTGCGTGGGGTGGAAGTCGATTTGTCGTCTGCGGTTGAATTCACCATCCGTCTGGGGCCTTATGCCGACATTGATGTCGGGGAAGGGGTTGAAGTAGAACTCGTCAATTTTGACATGGGTTTCGTCTTCCCCTGGGACGTGTTGGACGAATACTGGACGATCGCGCGTGGCGTGAGCCTTGAGACAGCTCAGGCGTTGGGGGTGGCGGCGGAGGAATACATTGCTCTTAGGGAGTCTGAAGTCCTTGCCGGTGTGAGGTTGTCTGCTGGTGCGCACGTGCCGCTCTTTCCTATTTCGTTTGGTGCGGACGCGATCGTAAGTGCCAGTGTCGATTTGCAAGTAAACCCCGGTTACACATGGACCTTTGCAGTGGAGCAGAAATTGTCAACGGACCAATTTTTGGAAGCCACGGGACAATTTACCCTGGCCGCTGCCGTTTGGGACGTCTTCACGCCCTACGGTGACCATTGGTGGGAGAAACTCTTCACTGCGGCTCCCGTATCGATCGGGACCGGTTTGGATCTGCTCGGGCTTGCAGATTTCAACAATTCACCAATTCAGCTACTGAACGATGGTGACCGTCCTCCTCAAGTGCGTGTGACCCAGAGCGCATCCACTAGTATCGGACTCGGGGTCAAAGTCGGGATCGGTTCTCCCGGGGCGGTTGGTGTTTCGGCGGGAGTCGCCGGATCTTTTGGCGCGGAGGTGGCGGCTTCGGCCTCAGTAGTCACCGACCCAGGGATAAAGGATCCCGAGCCCTATCCGGCGGTATCGGGGATTCCCTACACGGCTCACGCTCGCGATGCCGACGGCAGCATTGACAGCGCCACGGGAATCGGCTTCGGCACGACGTACACGGGTGCCGTGGACCCGGCGGGAGATGTCGATTGGTACGCTTTCGAGCTGCCCACTTCAGACACTATCGGGGTGACGTTCCATGAAGTAGGTGGACTGGATGCAGAATTGATGCTTTATGACCATACGGGAGCGCGCCAGGCATGGTCACACGGCAGCAGTTTCACAGTCGATCTGCCCGCAGGAGAGTACCGGATCGCAGTTTCAAGTTACGGTTCGCACGCCACGGGTCGCTATGCGCTGAGGCTGTCACAACTTGAGCAAGGAAACAAAGTGGCGAAGAGCTGCGAGACCTGGGACGATAGGCGCGGGGACGACGACGGGGTGATGGAAGCCGGCGAAGGCGTTGGCCTGAAGGTTCAGCTAATAAGCTCTGAAGCCATTGAAGATGTAGAAGCCACATTGACGACGGGTGACCCCAGGATCTACATCAGAGAGCCGCGGGTGTTCTACGACCGATTTTCCGCTGGCCAGATGCAATGGTGTATCGGCTCGTTCGATATGGATCTGAGGTTCCACCTCTCGCCGGGCGAGACCCGGCTAAGCACGTTCACGCTCCATGTAACATATGAGCAGAACGGGATGCCGTACTTTGATGAGGTATCGTTCAACAAGCGATTTTACGCCGACGGCGACATCAGCGCTGATTTCGAAGTCCTGAAGCCAGTTGTCATCGATGACTCGCCGTCGTACTTTTTCCGTAACAACGGCGATGGGATTCTCCAGAGCGGCGAAGAGCGGGTGCGTATTCGGCCACGGGTAAAGAACAAGGGGACGAGCGATGCCACCAATGTCGATATCGAGTTCTACTACTCCGGCGCACGCGTACCTGCGCCGATCGAGATCCGTGGCGGATACGAGCGCTATGGGGATCTCGCTGCCGGCGAGTCCGGCAATCCAAAGGAACATGAATACTACCGCGTATACGTTCTCGATTGGCAATTCAGTGGGAATGTCGAAATAGGGATGCGCGTCGATTGGGACGAGAACAACTCGCCGAGCCCCATCGACACCCCGGACGCCTTCCAACTCTATATTGCGCCAGCGCCGATCCTTAGCGTCAGACCTGCGGACGCTCATTTTGGCGTGGTGGCTCCCGCCGACGATGTAACGGTGGCGACCAGTGTGGGCAATGTGGGCAGCGGGCCGATGACCGTAACAAACATCGTCACATCCCATACGGACACGCAACTCACGGACGACCCGGAAACGCCAGAAGAGGAGTCCGCCACCGCCTTCACGCTCGAGCCTGGCCAGGAACGCCGCGTCCAAGTTACGATCCGTACGGCCGCAATACAGAGCGGTACCACGATCTCTCGCCAAATCGAGGTCATCTCCGACGGAAGCCTTGCGGATAATACGCCACCGTCTAACACCTTGCAGATCACCGGGCTGGTGAGCGATGCGGTGCCCGTTGGATCCCTTCCAACCGTGGCCGACGCTTGGCGGGTGGACGCCGATATAAGCGGCGACTGGAGCGTTTATGAGGATGAACGATACGGAAACACCGATATCTTCGCCCATCAAATCACAACTGGTACCGAAATCCGCCTCACGAC
>DQVB01000638.1 GCA_015661985.1 Planctomycetota bacterium
CATACTGCACGATATCGGAAAATGCTGCGTGATGGCCTCGATACTCCGGAACAAACGACGCTCCTGCGCAGAAACATCGCAACTCCTCCAGCGACATACGGTCATCGGGGCCTACATTCTGGAACGCGGGGCCTCCCAGGGACCGGCCGGAGGCTTCCTTGCGATGGCCGCCGTGATCGCGCGATATCATCACGAACGGTTCGACGGGACCGGGTACTTGGCGGGCCTGGCAGGTGACGAGATTCCTTTGCCGGCAAGAATCGTGGCGCTGGCCGACCGGTATGAGGACTTGACCTGCCCCTCCGGCGAGAACCGCCCCCGTTGCCCTGCCGAGGCCAAAGGCATCATCGAACAGGACGCCGGCAAGGCGTTTGATCCGGTCATCGTCGACGCCTTCCGTGCACGCTTCGAAGAATTCCTCCTCGTGCAAAAGCGACATGTCGATTGGCCGATGGCCATCGGCGCCCTGGCCGTCGCGGGAGAGAAGGATGCCGCCCGGGAACCCGTCCGGTAGACCTGGCCGGCACAATCCGGGACGCTGAGGGCACACGCGCACCCATAGCAAGCCCCTTCAACCCCCTCCCTCGCCGACCTCGATCGCGGAAACTCGCAGTTTCTCCGCGGCCGTCAACAGCCGTGATATTTCGCTCGACAGACGCCTTGTGCCGGCTTCCGCGCCGAGGCTGCGCAAATTGTTCCGCGTTGTCTCCAGTTGGGCCAGCTGCTCTGCCATCCGAGCTTCCAAGGTCTCCCACGCACTGCCGCCGACCGACGACCCGGCCCCTTTCCCCTGAACCTGCCCGATGAGGTTGGTCAAATCGTCGATCCAGTGGTCACAGATCCGGGACAGTTCCTCCACCAACTGGGGCCCCCGCAGCCGCGCGGCCGTATCGGCGCGGGCCGATGCCTTCTGCGCCACAAGGCTCACCGCGGAGGTCATCCGGGTCGTCAACTGCTCCAAGGCCGCCATAGTCGTCTGGGGCCGCAGAGTTCCCCCGGCCGCCGCATCTTCGTCGGACGGCACCTCCTCGCCTCGACCGGCTTCCCTTGTCCCTCCCGCCGCCTTGACATCGGCCCGCCGCCTCTGCCCGCAATCCTGGCGGCGTGGCGTCCTCAAGTCCGAGCCTCCACCTCCGTGCGGACCAGACCGAGACCGCAGTGCATGCAGTCCGATCGCGTAGCCTGCAGCCAGATTGAAACTCGCCACGAAGAGCACGAAAAACACCCACGCCACGTCGAGTCTCCCGTGGAGAAGGCCGTCGTCCCGAGGGCTCGGGCCTCACCCGACTTCGCCCCGTCGTCCGCGGAGACATCGTCCTACGCGGAAGCGGATATGACCGCTCCCGCCGCCCGGCTTCAGTTCAGCCTGCGCCGCGCACGAACCCATCCGATGCTGTGCCCGCGGCAGGTGACGCCGAGATCCGGCCGACCACCGTGCCGGCAGGGGCGCCGGGAGGCCGCCGCGGCACTCACACGGCCGCATGCTTGGCGATCTTCTGCCGCAGCGTATCGGGTGTGAAAGGTTTGATCAGGTAATCTGTCACTCCGGCCTGGATCGCCTCGAGAACGCGACGCTTCTCGGCTTCTGTGGTGACCATGATGATGGGCACCCGAGCATCTTTGGCGCGAATCTCCCGGATGACTTCCAGACCGGACTTGCCGGGCATGTTCCAGTCGGTGAGAACCAATTGGAATTCGCCCGGCTTGAAGAAGGTCACAGCCTCGTCTCCATCCGCTGCCTCCACCGCAGAGTCGATCCCCACGGCGTTGAGGGAACGCAGAATGATCTTCCGCATGGTGCTCGAATCGTCAGCAACGAGAACCTTGATACTCATGGAAGGTTACCTCCAGTACATCACTAATCGTCAGAGCCATCCGCCTGTCGGCGCGTGGCCGCGTCCGGCCGATGCCCCACGCCTTTCGTTCCCCCTGAGGGGAAAACGGTGCGCCCGGCGCGGCCTCGACGCGGGACACGGTCGCTCGCCCGACCGGGCGCCAAACCAGGACGTACGGCAATGCCGGCAAGGACGGGCCGAACCACTGGGTAAACGTGAATACGTTGTCGCCTGTTCCGGAGCGAGCAAGCTTTGGACGGCAGGCCGCGGCCCCCAGGGGTACTTTGCCCGGTGCCCTCCTCCGTCCGCTCGCCTGCGTGCCAAGCTCCTTCCGGGCACCCGCTGTGCCCGACTCGTCGCTGGGCGGCTGACACCCGCCGGATCCCGCTGCCCGTACCGCAACGCCGTCCAATGGATGGCAGACCACGCGGCCGGAGCCGACCCGGCCCTCCGCCACACCTCGGTCTCGCTACAGATCGCGCCACCCATGCCTGCTTGCACCCGTTTCAGACGAAACAAAAAAGGCACAACCGGAACGGCGCCTTCGCCGAGGAAGGCCGTTCCTTTTGTGCCTTCAAACAACGGGCCCAAGTCCCGCCAATTAAGGCTTGTACCGCTATCCTTGCCGAAAACACGCCGTCCATGAACGTCTCATCCCTCTACCATAGCATACGCCGCGGCAATGGCGATCCGCGGCGGGTCGCAAACCCGTCCTGCCCTTTTTGGTGTGGTCGTTAGGCCGCGCTGCGTGTACCGGCGGTTGATCGCCCGAAGGCCCGCCCATAGGCCATCGGGCCACGTGCCCGCCCCCTTGTGCCGGGGCGATCCTTCAGCCGTATCTGGCTGACGCCGGCCGTGAGCGGCGGTCTCCGGCTGGACCAGACCGAATCGTCCGGCCGTTGCAAAGGGTCGCGGCCGTTTGCAGAAGACCACGTACTCACCGCCTGCACAAACCTTCCTCCCCCACGCCCCCCTCCGACAGCGTTTGTTGAAAGAGCTGGCGCGTGCGGTAGCGGAGGTCGTGAACGGTCCGAATCATATCGTGCCGAGTGATGATCCCCACCACCTTTCCCTCGCGGGTAACCGGGAGTCGCCGAATGCGGTGTGCGCGCAGGATGTCCGCCACCTCGCACCAACTCGTCTCCTCGTTGACCTGTTGTACGTCGGTGGACATATAGTGGCGCACTTCGTCCCGTTCCACGTCACACGCGTAGACCACGTCGAGGAGATCGTAATCGGACACGACCCCCAGCAGTTCCCCGTCCGTGCCGGCGACGATCAGGCCGGTTATGCGGTATTGGAGCATTAGCGTCAGTGCCCGCTCGACGGTATCGTCAGGATGTACCGTCACGATATCCGTGTTCATGATGTCCCGAGCTTTGAACATGACAGGTTCCTTTGAGCGTCGGCCGCCGTTGGTTTCTGACTCAGTCAACATTATTCCCGATGCCGGTCCTTCCAAACCGTAGCACATTTTGGTGTCGGGCGAGGGAATGGCCGGCCGGGGACGCGGCTGGCGCCCAGGGGCGACCGCCGTCGACACGTCCTTTGAGGTGGCTGACCGCCCGGCTGCGGCGGGCCACCGGAAGTGCGCTACAACCTCTTGCTCCAAGTGGCACATACCCGCCTGGATCTAGCCTCGTCGGAGAAGCTGCGTCCGCCGAGCGTCGACCTTATATCCCTGTGATCCCCCCATGTGCGTTTCTTGGCCGTCGGCCCGTACTGCTCTGTCCATGCCGTGGGCATTTCCGTCACCGGCCAACGGCCAGTTGGGCACACACGAGGTAGGCCCTTCGGGGACTTCGACTGGCTCGATGGCGTCGGGTTGATCCCAAGATTCACCTTACGGCTGGCACTCTGCCGTACGGCGGATTATCATCGCCTTTGCGGAGAGGCCCCTGTCGGCGGGTGCTCCGCAGGTGCGTCGACCGGCCGAGCGGGCAACGGTCTGTTTCCTGTCCCGGAGGTTAGGTACCATGCCGCAGCGATCGAGCAAGAGGGAGGAACGCTTCTCTTTGGGCCAGCTCATGGTGCGCCGCAGGAAAACGGTCCTGAATCGCTGGTGGGACGAATTGGTTTCCGTCTGGGGCCCCGAGCCCGTGGCGGCCGTGGGGGAGACCCGTCTGCGGTCGGAAATGGACAACTTCCTGCGGATGGCGGGCTCATGCCTGCGCGCCGGCGAGGCGGCCGAGGGGGATGGGCCGGACGTGGAACCGCTTGTGACCGCCCTGCGAAGCATGTGTCTAGACTGGGTCGAAGGGGTTTGAGCGGCCGTCAGGCGGTTAGCTTTTCGACCACCTTCGCCCATGCCATGTTCCAGCTGTGTATGGAAGCGTACGGGCACGAGCACGCGGCCGTCCGCGGCCTTCTGGTGAGTGCCGTGCAGCTGAGCGAGCGGTTGACGCTGGCGGTATTCGAGACGTATCTGGAAAGGAACGCCGAGAGGATCGCCCAGCAAAGCCGATCCCTTGTCGAGCTGTCTACTCCTGTCTTGAAACTCTGGGAGAACATTGTGGCCATGCCCCTGATCGGGGTGCTCGACACTGCCCGCGCCCAACGCGTGCTGGAGGTGCTGCTTCAAGCGATCGTCGAGAACGAGGCGTCCGTGGCTGTCCTGGACGTGACCGGTGTGCCGGTCATCGATACCAGGGTGGCCCAGCACCTGCTGAAGACGGTTACGGCAGCTCGCATGGTGGGCGCGGATGTGATCATCACGGGCATCAGCCCCAGCACGGCCCAGACGCTGGTGAAGCTGGACATCCCCCTACGCGAAGTGATCACGCGGGGAACTCTCCGCGCGGGCTTGGCCGAGGCCTTGCGGTTGACCGGCTTGCAAGTCGTGCCGAGAGCACGCGGATTCGAAACGAACGACGAGTGAAACATGAAGGTACCCATCCTCAGACTTCGGGATATCCTCCTCACTTCCATTCAGGTGGAAATGAGCGACGAGGACGCAGTCGCTTTCCAGACCGACCTGCTCCGGACGTTGGCGAAAACCGAGGTGAAGGGTATTGTCATCGATATCACAGGGCTGTCCGTCGTAGACTCGTTCCTGGCGCGAGTCGTGAAGGAGACGGCAACCATGGCCCAAATGCTCGGGGCGGAGGTTGTCCTCACCGGCATGCGACCCGAAGTGGCCATCGTGCTGACGGAGATGGGCAGGGAGTTGTTGGGGGTAGAAACGGCGCTGAACCTGGAGCAGGGCTTCCACAAGATCCAACTTCTCATTGAGGGGCGGGCCCGTTAAATGGCAGTTAGTGCGATCCCCCTCAAGACTCCTGCGGACGTCGTGGCCGCCCGCGAACTGGCTCGCCGGATGGCCTGCGAGCTGGGCTTCGGCCTGGCCGACCAGACGCGTCTGGCCACGGCCGTGTCGGAGGTGGCCAGAAACGCTATCCAATACGCCGGTGGAGGCATGTGCACGGTTCTGGGGCAGACCGGACCGGACGAGCGTGTGGTGGTCGTCCGTGTGGAGGACGATGGCCCTGGGATCCACAACCTTGAGGAAATACTGAAGATGCCGTCGCTGTCCGGCCGAAAGCTCGGCTCCGGCCTGGAGATCGCCAGACGATTGGTGCATGATTTCCAGGTCCATTCCGAGCCGGGCCGTACCAACATCGCCCTGATGATGAGGCGGAGGATTGTATGACCAGGCAAGCCCGAGTGCCCGCCGTTGTACACCCTCGGGGTGTCACGATTCTCATCCGCACGGAGCAGGATGTGGCTGAGGCACAACGCTCGGCGCGCCGTTTGGCCCAGGCCGTAGGCTTCGGCGAGGTGGCCGGTTACATGGTGGCCACGGCGGTTTGCGAACTGGCCAGCAACCTCTATTTCCACGCCCATGGAACTCGTAGGATTCTGGTTGACGTGCTGCGACGCGACAATACAATGGGCATCGAAGTGATCGCCGAAGACGGCGGGCCGGGGATAAGCGACGTACGATCGGCGCTTCAAGACGGATTCAGAACCAACGGCGGTCTCGGGGGCAGTCTTCCAGGGGTGCAACGACTGATGGACGAGTTCCACATCGCCTCCCGGCCGGGAAAGGGGACTCGAATCGTGGCACGCAAATGGAACACGTAGGGCAGGCATCTGGCGAATCTCAGACCCGAAGAACAAACGGGAGCACAAGCGACAAAGGGTACAAAGCAAGGGCCGAATACTCTTGATCTCCCCTGCTCCCGAGTGGGTGCGTCAGCGGTCTGAAGGCCGTGGTGGCAGATCGCACCGCGAAACGCGGCGGGGAACCTGGCCCGTATCCCGCCTCTGTCACCCGGGGCCCCTCCCTTCCGGTGCTTGAAAGCAAGGAATGCAGTAATGGAGTTGGGCACGTTGAAGGAAACCTATGCTTCGATTCTGCAGCGCTTCGTGCAGCGCGGTGAGGAAAAAGACTTGGCGGCAGCGGCACGTCTGGGACGATGCCTCGTGGAGGCCGACGTGCCGCCGGAGGAGATCGCCGAGATCCACCAGCACGGCATCCGCTCCCTCGCCGAGCGTCGCCCGGATGTGGTCTCCTTGCACTGGGCGGAACGACTTTCTGCACCGCTGATGGAAATGTTGATGGCCTATGGCCTGGTGTTCCGGCGGTGGCTCGAAGAGCGGGACCAGGCGCAACAGCAACTGAAAAAGGCTTACGCCACCCTCGAACGCCGCGTTCGGAAACGCACGGCCCAACTCGCCCGCGCCAACAAACAATTGCAACGGGAGGTGCAGGAAAGAAAGGCGGTGGAACGGATGTTGCGGATCAAAGAGTTCGCCATCTCTTCGTCAATCAGCGCCACCGCGATGGCCGACCTGGAGGGCAAGATTACCTACGCCAATCGCGCCTTCCTGGCCCTTTGGAGATACGACGACCCGAGGGCCGTGGTGGGCCGGCCCCTGGCCGCTTGCTGGGCCGATCGCGGTGAAGCGGTCCGCTTCCGGGATGCCCTGGACCGCCACGGCGGTTGGACCGGCCATATGGTGGCCAAACGCCGCGACGGCTCCTTGTTCGAAGCCCATGTCTCGGGCAGCCTGGTCCGAGACGACCGGGACGTCCCGCAGTGTGTCATGGCCTGTTTTTTGGACATCAGTGAGCAGAGGCGAGCGGAGAGACTGGCGCAGGAAACGGAACGCCTGGCCGCCATCGGCCACATGGCGGCCCGGGTGGCCCATGAGATCAACAACCCACTAGCCGGGGTCATGAATTGCTTTCGTTTGATCAAGGAAGCTGTGCCCAAGGACCACCGGCACTATCAATTCGCGGGGCTGATCGAGAAAGAACTGCTCAGAATTGCGGGCATTGTGCGCCAAATGGGTGATCTCTACCGTCCTGCACAGCACGTAACGCGGCCCACGGCCGTGGCCCAAACGATTCGAGAGGTGGTTGCCATCCTGGAGCCGTTTTGCCGCGAACGCGAGGTCCGCGTGGAGGTCGACCTGGACGCCCCCCACCTGTGCCTTCCTGTGCCGGAACCCTCCTTGCGACAGGTTCTCTATAATTTGCTGATCAATGCTGTGGAGGCATCCCCCCCAGGAAAAACCGTTAAGATCGGCGCGTTTTCTGCCGAAAACAGAGTCGGCATTTCCGTTTCGGACTGCGGCGGCGGGATCCCAGAGGAAGTGCAGCCGCGGTTGTTCGAACCGTTTTTCACCACCAAAGCGAACGGCGCCTGCGGCGGGCTTGGACTGGGATTGCCGACGTGCAAGAACATCGTCGAATCGTATCCGTTCACGGGGTATTGGGGAGGGGATGGTGGCGTAATAGAAGGCGCCGAGGAGAGAGCAAGGTATTGGGGCAGCAGCAAAGAGGTGTTCAGGCCGCTCGATGCGAAAGACGCGCCTGCGG
>DQVB01000188.1 GCA_015661985.1 Planctomycetota bacterium
GCGCACCCTGGCGTCCTCGGGGTGGGCGGCCAGCACCCGCCGCAAGACGGGCTCGCGCTGCTCGGCCGGCTCGTCACTGACCCAGTCCACCCAGAGCTCGTGCAGCCCGTGATGGTGCGGGAAGCGCTCGGCGGCTTGTTCCAGGTGGGCCAGCGCCGCGGCCCGGCCACGGGTTTCGGCCAACAGCTGCGCCACGGCCTGGTGGGCGTCCAGCGCCAGGGGCTGCAGCAGGAGCACCTGCTGCCAATGCTCCAGCGCTTCGGTGAGGCGCCCGGCCAGCGTGGCCATGCGCGCCGCCGTCCTGCGCCACGCGCCGGCCGGGACTTTCTCCTTGGCTCGCTCCAACAGCTGTTGGGCCCGAGGCAGATGTTCGGCGCTGCATGACGGGTAGGCGTCGGCGGCAAAGAGCATCAACTCTCCATCGTCGGGACGCCGCCGCAAGGCTTGATCCAGAACGCTCAGGGCGTCCTGCATCCGGTCCAACTGCATGTAGGCTGAAAAGAGCGTCCGCGCCGGCAGGCTCGACCGGGCCCCGAACCGCTCGAACCGGTCGCGCAGGAACCGTAACGCCCGCTCCGTTTGCTTCACCGAAAGCGAAGCCATGAAATAGGCGTGGGCGAACTGCTCCTCCTTGTCGCCCAAGCAGGCGGCGAAGCGATACAGGGGTACCGCGTCGTCGAAGCGCCGCTGGTCCCAATAGATGTTGGCCAGGATGTAGTAGTTGGCCGCTTCGCTCGGCCAGCGGCGGATGGCCCGCCGCAACAGCCAAATGGCGTCATCGTGGCGGCGGGCGTCGCAGCGGAGTTCCTGGGCGTACTGTTGCCAGACGACCGGATGCGGCTGCTTCACTTCACTGAGCTTCTTATACGCCGCCAGCCGATCCTCGCGGCGGGCCAAGTCGCGGAGACAGGCCAGACGGGCCAGCTGCAGCGTGGGGTCGTCCGGCGCCCATTGGAGTAGCTGCTTCACGGCCGCCAGTTGTTCCATGGTGTTTTCGTCGTAGAGGGCCAGCCGGCGGCGGGCTTCGTGCACCAGTCGGTGGTCCCCGGGACTGGCGCACATGGCTTCGTAGATCGCCTGGGCCTCCTGGCGGCGATGGCCCGTCAGGGCGTGGTCCAGGCCGTAGAGCTGATCCCACAGGGCGGCATCGGGCAGCTCCACCTCCTCCAACAGCGCGCGGCGATCCCGGGGGACCATGGCCATACCGCGCGGGCCGTGGCCCCGGTAGCGCTCCAACAGTTTGTCGGCCAGGGCTTCTCGGGAGTGCCGCTCATAGGGGTCACGTACCACCAGGGTGCCGCGGCAGCCGTCGTAGCCGATCACCGCCTGCAGATGCGCCCCGCCAGGGTCCACGGTGGTCAGCGTGAAGGGGATTCCACGATCGATCAGTGCCCGGGCGGACGGCTCGGTCACGGTGAATTCGCGAGTGAACCAGCCGTGGTCTTCGGCCCACTTCCGTTCGCTGTACGCGCTGGTGCCGTTGTAGCAGATCTCTTCTGCCACCTGGAGATGGTCCGCCGGCATGGACCAGTAGCGGCTGATGGCAGCCAGCGTGGCCGGCGCGCAGGTGAGATGGTGCTGGCGCACAAAGCCCACGGCCAAGGTCTTCACCGGCGCCGAACGGCGTTGGGGGTCCCGCAGACGCTCGACCAGCGTCTTGGTGAACTCTTCATCACATGCCTCGGCCTGGCGAACGGCCGTTTCAAAATCTCCCAGCCGGTAAGCCACCTCGGCGCGCTGTGCGGCCAGCCACTTGCGCATGCGTTTGTCGGCCAGGGGCATCAGTTCGGCACAACGCTCCAGCGAGACCCGGGCCGCTTCGTACTGCTCCAGCTCCAGCTGCAAACCGTACAACATGGCCGGCACGATGGCGGCTTCCAGGTGCTTGTCCGCCTCCAGCAGCAGTTGGATGGCCTCCTGGTCTTTGCCCACCAGCGTGAGCACGTGGGCGGCCACCTGCACGGCCGGACGGTACCAGGGTCGCATCTGGAGGGCCCGCCGGGCGGCGGCCTCCGCATCGTCGTATCGGTCTTCGGCCTCCAGCACCTGGACGCGGCAGACCTCCACCCACGGGCTATGGGGGGCCGCACGGCGGGCCTGCTCCAGCCACGCCTCGGCTTCCTCGAAGTCGCGCAGCTGCCCGGCCACCCCGCCACGTAAGGCCAACCACGCCCCGCGCAGCTCCGGCTCGGCCTCCTCCGGGAACTGCCCCGCCCTCTGTGCCCATTGCCAGGCCGGATACGGACCGCGCAGCTGCCACAAACAACTGGCGTAGTAATACTGCGCCTCCGCATCGTCCGGGGCGTCCCGCCACACTCGGCGCAGCAACCAGATGCCCAACGTCGGCGTGCCCAACTGGATAGCCATCCGACCGGCCAGCAACCGGGCACGCGTGCCCTGCCAGGACGTCAACTCGCCCCATCCTCTGGCCACCTCGTAGGCGTGCCGATACAGGCCGCGCTCCCACAGCTGCTGGACTTGCTCCAATTGCTCCGGCTTCGGCCCGCCACTTGGTTCCACTTCGCTGCTCCCACTAGTTCACATCGCAGACCGGCCAACCGCCCCCATCGAGCATATTGCCGAGGGGCCCGGACGGACTAGCCCCTGACCAGCGGCGATCAGCACAGCCACAATGGTATCACACGCCCCACCGAACCGAAAGGTTGTCGGCAGCTCACGGAAGGACGGCTGAAAACGTGGCAGGCCGGCGCGAGCACCCAGCACACAAGGTGAAGCCGTCAGGCGCGCAAACCCACTACCACTCGACGGCGACCGCGGCCGTGGTCACCCCAGCTCCCACGGAGCAGAGGATCAGTTTGTCGCCGCGCTTCAGCTGGCTTTCCACCTCCACCAGCGCCAAGGGAATACTGGCACTTGAGGTATTGCCCACGCGATCCAGGTTGAGATAGAACCGGTCGAAGGGAACACCACACCGCTTGGCAGCGGCCTTGAGAATGCGGGCGTTAGCCTGGTGAGGGATGACCCAACGGGTTTGTTCGGCGCTCCAGCCGGTTCGGGTCAGCGCATCGGAGACCAACGCCGCGAAGCTCTCCGCGGCGAAACGGAACAGGGATTGGCCGTTGAGCCGGATCCACGGGTCGCGCCCGCTTTGCCCGTTGGAAACGAAGTATCCCGGCTCGTCGCGGCGAGCCATGTCGATCCCCCGCGGGTCCGAGCCCAGAATGACCTGGCAAATGCGATGCCCGTGCTCGCCGGCCCCCACGACGGCGGCCCCAGCCCCGTCGCCGAAAAGGAAGCAGGTGATCTGATCCGAGCGGTCCAACAACCGGGACTGCACGTCCACGCCCACGGTGAGCACCGTGCGGGCCATGCCAGCCAAGACCATGCTGCGCCCTACGGCGATGGCGTACAGCCAACCGGAACAGGCCGCGTTGAGATCAAAGGCGGGGACGTTCTTCAGGCCGAGTCGCTCCTGCAGGATGCAGGCGGTGGAGGGCATGGCCACATCGGGGGTCGTGGTGGCCAGGATCAAGGCGTCGATGTCGTCGCAAGCCAGGCCCGCCTTGGCCAACGCCTGCAGCGAAGCCTGATAGGCCATATCCGACGGTCTCTCGTGCTCCTCGGCCCACCGCCGCTGGCGCACGCCAGTGACTTGGAAGACATAGTCGGCCGACAGGTTCGGGAAGGCGGCCACCAGTTGCGATGTGGTGACAACGCGCGACGGCAGGTAGCCGCCCACGCCGAGGATCACCGTCCGTCCGGCCTCGCTCGCCCCGCGTTGGCTTTCGGCCGGGGCCGGCATGGGCATGGTTCGGGCCGTTTCGGCCGCCGGCGGAATCCACTGGCCCATGCGCTGGTCGCTCGTTTCGATCTCCATCACCGGCTGATCGTACGAAACCGTATCCCCAGCGGCGCACAGCATGCGCACCACCCGCCCGTCGCAGGGCGCCTCGAAGTCAAAGACCGACTTGGCGCTATCGATCTGTCCCAACGGTTGGCCACGGGTGAAGCTGTCCCCCTCCGAGACATACCATTCCACCACGGTCGCTTCACTCTCGGCGGCCCCCTGGGCAGGCAGGTACAGCGGAATCTTCAAACGATCTCTTTCCATGGCCTACTCGGCGAACAACTCCTCCACCCCTGCCAGGATCCTCTCCGTGCCGGGCCGGTAGTCCCGTTCCAACTGGGGAGCGAAGGGGATTGGGATGTCCGGCGCGGCGATCAGCTTCGGTGGGACCTTCAGGCAAGGACGGCCGTGACGGGCCACCAGCGAAATGATGCGGTCGCCCAGCCCCTGGGTCTCGCCACTCTCTTGCACCACCAAGAGCCGTCCCGTCTTCTCAACCGACTGGATGATAGGACCCAGCTCGAGGGGCTGCAACACAAAGGGATTCCACACGTCCAAAGCGCGCTGGCAGTGCGCCGCCGCATCCAGCGCTGCAAAGACCATCGCCCCACAGGCCACCACCGTCACCTCGCCGCCGTCCGTGTACCGCCGCGCACGCCATACCGAACTCAGGTCTCCGTCGAAATCGATGTCACCCGCCCGACTCCAGTAGAGCAGTTTGTGCTCGAACACCAGGCACGGGTTGGGATCATAAAAGGCGGCCAAAACGGCTTCGTAACACTCCTGGGCCGTGGCCGGATAGAGGAGTTTCAGCCCGGGGAAGCGCGACCAAAGTCCCTCATACTCGCCCGAGTGGAAAGCTCCCATGGTCAGCCCCCCGCCGCAGGGCAGCCGTACCACGAGCGGCACCGGTTGCCCGGAACGGAAGAACCACGTTCCCACGTTCAGCCCCAATTGGGTTGTGGCTTCCGTGGAGAAGTCCGCAAACTGGTACTCCACAATCGGCCTCGCCCCCACCTGGGCAGCACCCAAGGCAAACCCCGTCACACCCGACTCGCACAGGGGCATGTCCAACACCCGCTCGCGCCCGAATCTCCCGAACAGCCCCTTGCATGTCTTGAAGGCCGAACCGTAACGGCCCACGTCCAGACCAACCAGGAAGGCACGGGGATGGGAAGCGAGAATGCGGTCCAGCGCCAGATTGATCGCCCGGCCGTTCTTCACCCCCCGGGCCCGGAAGGGCTCTACGCGGGGCGGGTGCGAGGGGGCCCAGGCCGTCCACAACCCGCGGGCGGGTGTGCGCCGTACAGCCAACGCCTTCCGCGTGGCGTGGTCCACCTCCTGATCCACAGCCCGTTCCAACGCGGTCACCTCCGCTTCGCCCAAACCGCAGATCTGCTTCAAACGGGCGCGGGTGGCCGGCAGCGGATCGCGCCGCCAGTTCTCCTCCTTCTCCGCCGCACTGACATACTCCGCCTTGTCGTAGACCGCATGCCCATGCAAGCGCAGGGTCACACATTCCAACAGGAAAGGGGATGGATCTTTCAGGATCCGGTCCAGAATATCCCAGACGTTCCTGTAGACTTGCCAAACATCCGTGCCGTCGATCGTCCGGCCCAGGATGCCATAGCCGCCAGCCCGGTCCGAAAGCCGTTCGCAATTGTACTGATAGCACGTGGGCGTGGAAAAACTATAGCCGTTGTTCTGCACCAGAAACAACACAGGCACATGAAGTACCGAAGCCAGATTCAATGCCTCGTGGAATTCACCTGTGCTCGTGCCCCCGTCACCGATCACCGCCAGACCGCAGACCTTCTCGCCCCCCTGCCTCGCCGCCCAGGTGCCGCCGACCACCGGGCTCAACATCTTCCCCAAATGACTGATCATCGGCAGCCGCCGCCCCGCCGCATCGCCGTGATGCACGTTCCCCTCCCGTCCGTGCGTGGGGCTGTCCGCATTGGCCATGTATTGGCAGAACAATCGATACGGCGAAGAGCCCAACAACAAATGTGCAGCGAGATCCCGATGCAACAGCGAAACCACATCCCGCCTCGGACGAAACGGCAACGCCATGCCCACCGCCGTGGCCTCATTGCCGATACCCATGGCCACCGTGCCCTTCACATACCCCTTTTGGTAGAGCTCGAAAAGACGTTCCTCCACGCGTCGGGAAAGATACATCGCCCGGTAAGCAATGGGATAGAATACCTCTTCGGGTAACCGAGCCGGATAGCGCAATTCCTCCGGCGCCAGGTTGTCGGCCAACCAGCCCAGGAGCGAAGTGGCCTCAGGCACCGACACCACCTCGTGCCGGTCACTGCCGGGCTGAGCCTCTGCCATCCGTGCCGCTCCGCCGAACACGTTGTCTTTCGGTACCGCCATGCACGTTTCTCTTGAGTCTCACCCGTTCGAGACACAGTCGGACCGAACGGATATGATAGACAAACCACCTTGCCCCCACCACCTCACACCCGCCGCAAGCGGACCGCACCCGATCGTGCCCCGAGCGATCCGAAAGCCCAACCAATCCTCGCCAAACAGCCCAGTCTCCCCAGCCCCCAATGTGAGCACAAAAAAGCCCACCCAGCTAACTTGGCACGATCCCCCGGACCAGCAAAGCTATCCTTACCAGAAAACTGTGAACCTGCCCAGCCCAAAGAGCGACGAAATGTCCTCGCGCCGCCGTAGGCCGTCATGTGTGGCGTGGGGCATCAGGAAGGTGTAGGCCCTGAAGAAAAGCCCGATAGCGCGGGGGAGCGGGGCGCCTCGCGCCCAAGGGAAGCTACAAAAAAGGAGAATCTCCAAGAAAAGCCCTCACCCCACGGCGTATGGCGCGGCTTCCCCGGACGGACCATACAGAGGTCAACATGCAGAGGTTAAATGGAAAGGGGCAACTCGACCTGCACCCGGGTGCCTTCGCCCGGGCGGCTGTCGATCTCCGCCCGACCTCCCAACAGCCGTGCGCGGTCGCGGATGCCCCGTAACCCGAAACGGTCGGGCGGCACCGCTGCGGGGTCGAAGCCGACCCCCCAATCTTCGACTCGGATCGACAACTTGCCCCCCGATTGTTTCACTTCAACCACTATCCGCTCACTGCCGCTGTGGCGCACGGCGTTGTTGAGTGATTCCTGCACCAGTCGGAAAGCCGTACGCTCCAGGCTCGACGACAGCCGCTGCACAGGAACATCCCACCTCAGCTCTACCCGCTTACCCGTGCGCTGGGTCACGTCACCGACCAAGTACTGGAGGGCTTCCCGCAAGCCCGATTCCTCCAGCGCGGGCGGGCTCAGCCCGCCGATCAGCCTGCGGGCATCGTCGATGCTGCGGCGAAGCGAATCTATCCCAGACTGCAATACGTTCCGCGCCTCCCCCGGCTGCTTCTCAATCAACCCCTCAAAGGACTGGAGGCGGAATAGCGCGGCCGTCAAGTTCTGGATCAACCCGTCATGGATCTCGTAAGCCAACAGCCGTCGTTCCCGCTCGTACAGCTCCACAAGGCGTCTCAAAGCCTCGCTTGGATCACCAGGCCTCGGGCCCTTCTCACCAGGCTGGCCACCTCCAGGCCCCTGACCGGCCAGCTCCGGTATGGCCGGGCCCGTCTCTCTGGAGGGGCCGTCGTTGGGCCGCTCAGACGCCGTCGCCAGCCGGGAGACTTCCGCATCTCGAGCGGTGGCCCCCGGCCCCCATGCGGCCAGTCTGGATTCGAGGCGCTCCGCAGAAGCCCCTTTCAAACCCCGCTCGACTCTGTCCAGCCGACACTTCAAGGCCACACGGTCCTGAGGATCCATGACCCAGTCGTCTACGCCGCAACCTAACAGGACGGGCCACCGGTCCAGCGTTTCGGGGTCCACCAAGGCCAACAAGAAAGATCTGCGACCCTTGGTCAACTGCCGCAACTGTCGGCACAGCTCCACCTTCTCCGGCCCCCCGTTCCGAAGGTCGACAATCGCCACCGGACACTCCGGCACCGAGGCTCCCGATCTGGCCTCTGCCTCGGAAATCACCACCACATCGTGCCCGCCCCGCCGAAGTGCCTCCGGAAGCTGCTCCCGTACAGCTTCGTCGTCAGTCGCTAAGAGTACTTTCATGGGTGGCATCCTCGATCCCCCCAGCGGCACAAGTGGCTTGAAGGCCAACCAACAGGAACTACTCAATCGGCGAGCGAACGTGTCTCCAAATGTGCTGTTCTACCTTGTATTATACTCCAGCCACTCCCATGGGCAAGACCAAGGCCTCCGCTCCATCGGGGGGTAATGAGCTCATAAGCCCGCAGCTAGCTAGATCGTGCACCCCTCTGGCGGGTGGGGGGGCGGAATACTCGAGATCCAGAAACACGCGTTGCGTCCTTCAAGCCACCCTGACAATGCAAAACACATTTCACAAAGACTGTGGTTGCGGAGAAGAAACGATGCTTTAGGCGTAATGGCGTGCACAGAGGTGCTGTATCATTTCTCCTCCCGGACAACGGCCAACGCGGTCACCTCGGTTGGCTGCTGTTCCACGTCCGTTCGGATGCGAACCACCTCCACCACTTTCCCCGCCTCGCGCGGGGCAGTGAATGTGACGGGGATCACATGGATCGGCCTGGGTGAGCTGTCTTCGGCCAATTGGGCTCGTACAGAGTCGTGTTGGCTCTCCACGGCAAGCACCCGAAACGGCCCTTTGCTGCGCACCACCAGCTGCCGAGTGACCCGTTGGCCCGGCCGGAATACGCCCAAGAATAACGTGGTCGGACTGACCATCACCGTGGGGCACACGCGCCCGTCTACTTGTATCGGGATGAACCTGCCCCGACGGTCGTTAGTCTGCAAGATGATCCGGTCCCGGAAATAGCCCGTGGGGGCTGTGGCGGCCAGTCGCACACGGATCTTGTAGCGGACTCGTCCCGGCCCCTTGTTGGCCGCCACAACCTCAGCCGACAGGTGAGGGTTGCTGCTGATCACCTGACCAACGCGCCAGTCGTAAGTGCCGTAGCGCGTCACGTCAACCGTCTTTTCGACCGCCGTGCCCCGCTCCACCTCGCCAAAATCCACACCCGGTGGCTCCATCACCACGTCGGCACGGATGTAGCCCTTCACATGGAGCTGCACAGTGGCAGGATAGGGTTTGTCCAAGCGGACGGTGATCGTCACGGCACGCTGCCCTCGGAATCGCAGGGTGTCAAGGGTGGCGCCGATCGCTCCCTTTTCGTAGGTTTTCAAATAGGGGTTCTTGATCCGCACACTTATGCAAGAACAGCTGGGTGTGGCGCTGGCCACGCGGACGTCCTGGATGTAGATGTTTTTGAAAACAAACTCGTACTCAGCCCGCGCTGCCCGAGCCACTGTCCCGAAATCATGACTGCGCGTGGCAAACAGCTTCTCGGCCCAGGGAGTAGCCCACGCCGGCGTCCAAACCCCAAGAACCGCCAACCACAGCAGCAACAGACACCTCATGGCCAGTCTCCTTCCTTTGTCTCAATCTCCCCGAAGGCGCACTTCCTTGTCAAGGGACACGCAATAACAAGCAGGCGCATCACCTGAAGCTTCCGGGAGAATGCTCGAACACCCCGTAGAGCCGGTGCAGCGGCCCCGATCTTCCCGGGCTCACCAATCCCTCTGCGTTGCCATGGCTTCCAAGTCGAGCGCGGCCTGCGATCCCCGCGCCGCGGTGACCGTCGGCAGGTCTCCAGCCTCGCTGTCCGCCCGCCTCACAGCACGCCGGCGCGCAGCGGCTTTTCTCGGGCCACCATGGACGAGGTTCCCCGGACAGGCCTCCACCGGACGAAGAAGGAGCGGCCACAGGTCGCCGTCGTTGGTAATCAGAACTTGATCACACCGCGGGCTCGGAGCTCCAGGGCAAGCCTCAACATCTCGATCATCGCCGGCGTGTAGCGGCAGCCGACGTCGCCCCCGTCCGAGGCCCGGCCCCGGCAAGGGCTGGTCGGGCCTAATCGATAGTCAAACCCTTGCGGATTCACGAACTGGGGATCGCCTCTGAAACACGCTTTGCCCGGTTTCGCAGCCAGCCGGACCGGGGGGTCGCCGTACAAGTTGCAATGGTCAAGCAGGACGGGGAATTCTTGCGACGAGACGGTGGGCAGGATGCAGTCCGTGAACCTGTTGCCACCTCCTCCGACACCAACGGCTGGGGCGACGACAGTACAGCCACGCCAACTGCTCTGGGGAACGGTCGGTATGTTTTTGCTGGCGCACAGCAGAGTATTCTCGAGCTTGGCACCAGGTGTCTCAAATCTGAGCAACCCAAAGAAGAAGCTGTCTCTGATGGATGATCCGCCCAGCGGCCGTGCCTCACCGGCAACAACACATGCCTCCATGTGGACCACGGGGTAGGCGAGAGAGAATTGGCGACTGGTGTAGACAATACAATGTCGCAAACGCACAGATGGTGCCTCGACGACAATGCAACATGGGTTAGAGGCCGAGGGTACAGCGTGCGACAACACCATACGTTCGACAAGAA
>DQVB01000244.1 GCA_015661985.1 Planctomycetota bacterium
GTGCGCGAAGGGATGCTACGTGTAGCCCCGCCTCTCCGAGGCGGGAGGTGCGGCAGTCCCCGTCCGCGAAGGGATGCTACCGCGTATCGCCTTCCCAGGCAATGCGGGTTTGGCTCGGCCCCTTTACCGGCGGCGCGCCGACCCGGCAGGTTTGTGCCGCTTCTTTTCGGTCTTTTCTGTCCCCTCCGGCCCTGGTTGTTCGTCTGCTTCCGACACTTGCGGCGGCGCTTTGGCGGCTGCGATGTCGTAGCGGAGCAGCACGTACTGGTCCCGGAGGTAGAGGTGGCCGTTGGCGATCACCGGGTGAGGCCAGGCTTTGTACTTGGAGCGATAGGGCTGCTGGAACGTGCCGCGGCGACGAAGGTTCTTCGGCGAGGCTTCGTACAGGTCGACCTGGCCGTCTTCGTGACGCAGGTAGAGCATGCCATCGGCGTAGGCGATGGAGAATCGTCCCGTGCGGACCGCCTTGACCGCCACACCGCTGCGGTAGTTCAAGCAGACCAGTACTCCCGGATCACAACAGCCGTAGAGGTAGCCGTCCGCGACGACGAACCCGCCGTGTTGGTTCTGCATGCGATTGGTGAAATAGAGTTGCTGGGCGACGAAATTGCCGCTCTCATCCTTGCGGATCCAGACGCATCCACCGCCGCGGCCGTAGCCGGAGGCGGCAAACACAGTGGAGCCGACCACAACGGGGGTGGGACAGTTCGCCTGGCCATTGCTCGGCGCGTCGTACCGCCATAGGAGTTTTCCGTCGGAAGCCTGGATACCAACCACCCCGCGGTCTGTGAAGGCCACGTACTGGGGCGTGTCAGCCAGCACGGCTTTGATGACCGAGCTGTAGGCGGCCGGGTCGCCCACCTTGGCCGTCCAGATGAGTCGGCCGTTGTCGGCATCCAGCGCCACCAAGGTGTTTTCCATACCCGGCGTACAAATCACCCGGCCTTCGTCCACGAGCACCGATTCGCTGTATCCCCATCGCGGCTCGCGGCCGCCGAAGTGCCGCGTCAGGTCCCGATACCAGATCGGCTGGCCTGTGTTCGCATCGCAGCAGAGCAGTCGGCCGGCCAGTCCCAGGGCGTACACCTTGCCGTTGGCGAAGGTGGGTGTACTGCGCGGGCCCGGATAACCTCCGCCGTCGGAGCGGATGCGGCCGGTCTTGCAGGCCCAGAGTTGTTTGCCCGTTTGTTCATCAAGGCAGACGAGCCACTCCCGCCGATGAACGCCATCCCGGCCGTTCCCCATCAGAAACACTTTGCCGTCGGCCACCGACGGCGCACTGAAACCGATCCCCGCGTGGTTGGCCACCCAGGCCAGCGAGGGGCCCCCTTCCGGCCAACGCTTCAATAGTCCCGTTTCCGCGCTCTTCCCGTCCCGGTCGGGCCCCCGCCATTGCGGCCAGTCGTCGGCCTGTGCCGCCAAGGCGGCCGCCACCAGAAACCCCACGCTCCATGTAGTCCGCTTTATCATCATCGCTGCATTTGCTGAGCCAGGAAGGGCCCCTCGAAGCGCGCCGGTTCGGGCATGCGGGGTGCCGCTGCCCGAGGAAGGCCACGTCACCATTGGATCCCCACGGCCCGCACCCTGCGATTCCTGAGCACGATGGGCACCTCCACTACGCGCGCGCCGCTCCCTTTGCGGAAAAGTCCAGCGAAACCCAGCGGAACCTTACGCGCCCGAATCGATACCGTCTCCGCGCCGTACTTTCCCGTGCCACTGAGAATGCTGTCATCCAGTGAGCCGGTCATTGTGGCTTTCTGGTCATTGATGTCAATCACCAGCCGCGCTTGATCGTCGTGGAGCGTCAGTTTGGCGATCCACACGGGAGGGACGTTGTTGATAATCGCGTCGTAAACATACGTCCAATCACGATCGTGTCCGTTCCCGCCCCCTCTGCGTTTGACAAAGAGCACCTCGAACTCTTCCGTTTGGCCGGCCACCTCCTTGGTCAGCGTTCCCTCGAAGCCCGTTTCCGTGGCCTTCAGTCGGAAGGTGTCCATCCGGTTGCCTTGCCAGTAAAGGGGGAAGATCTGCTGGTCGCTGTAATCGCACAGGTATTCCCGACCGCCCGCCTTGATGCGGATCGTCCCCTGGTCCACTTCAAACTCCGCGTCGGTACTGATGCTCCGCTCGCCTTGAGTCAGCACCAGCCCGTACCGGCCGGGGACGTCTTCGGCACGGCGAGGCAACGGCATCTTGACCGGCTCGCCCCATCCCCCGCCGCCAGGCCAGGCGGGGGTGAGCAGAATGGGAGCGACCTTCAGCCCAAGCCGGTCGTCCAACCGACTGTAGCGTCCGTGAAAGTTCCACCCGTCGTAGATGGCCTCGATCATCGTGGTAAGGTTGAAATTCGCCGGCCCGTACTTGGCCACCACTTTCAGCTGGTTGTTGATGAACAGCCCCCGCATCGGCTTTTCCTGCCCGTCCACCGAGATCTTCACGGTGGCCTTCGGGCCCCAGATGTCCACCGTGGCCGGCAAGTCCTCGTTGGCCACCCACGCGTGGTACGGCCCCGAGATGTCCACCTCGGTCTCCAGGCCATATCCCCGGGGTGAAGAGGCCATCGAATCACCCGGCGACTGCGCGCCCCACAGGCCCGCGCCGAGGCCGAAGATGACCCACAGCCCCGCCAGCCCCGCCGCCAGAGATCTTTGACCGACAAGCCGAACGATTGGCCCCATCGCGGTCACCTCAAGGAAAAAGTCCCGAAAACACCGGCCCCACCTTCCTCACCCTCCCGCGCGATTGCCCGGGCCGCACAGTCCCCCAGGGCGCATCGGCAGCCCCAGGCCGATTTATTCCTGGGGCACCTGACACAACAAAACACTCGAAGCCCCCGACACGAAACACAGAGCCGCTTGAGCCCCTCCGAGCGGCCCCGTGTTTCAAATCTACCAGCAAATCCCGAACCAGGCCACTGCGCCGTGGAAAGCGGCGATGGATCGCTCCCCCCCGGGTGTTCCCCCGAAGACGGTTTGGTTTTCCCGCGTGTCGAGCTCTTCTCCGGTCCAGCGCGGAAATGTCCAACCGTGCGCGGTATGACTGGGCCGATGAACAAGGTCGGCCAGCCTGTTGGGAGAAGCGTCCCCGCTGGTCCCGTTTTCCCCGATTCAACCACCCAGACTGCCCCACCAGACGTATCCTCCAGGTTTTCGCTCACCGGCGGACAAGCCGGCTGGATGATGAATATGTCACGTCCAGGAACGTCCTGTTCGATGTGTTCCCGGCGAGCGATGCCGCTTACCCTGCGAGGTTTTCCTCGCCCCAACTCATAGCCGTGTCGACCCTCCCGGGGTGGGTCGGCGGCAGATGCCCACTTCAGGCTGCAGCCGGGCCGGGCCCTGGCGTTGCCGGCCTTTTCCTGTCAAGATGGGATGGCGCGCCGTGCGAAAACGGAACCCGGAATGGAGGCCAATCCGGGGGCGCCCTCTCCCCATTATAGTGGGTACCGTCTCGTTCTTCGTGGGCCAGCACGATTGAGGCCGATGGTCGACACGTCGTCGATACGTCTGGTCCCACGGATAGCGCGGTCGTGGGCCTTTGACCGACGAGGGTTTTTCAGCACAGGCACCCAGAAGCAGGGCGGTCGTCAATGAACGAAATGAAGGTGTTTACTGGGCGGGCCAACCCGGCTTTGGCTGAGAAGGTCTGCCAGTACTTGGGCCTTCCGTTGGGCCGGATCAATCTGGGCAACTTCCCGGACGGAGAGATCTCGTGCAAGATCGAACAGGACGTTCGCGGACGTGACATATTCATCATCCAGCCGACCTGTCCGCCGGTGAACGAAAACCTGATGGAGCTGTTGATCATGATCGACAGCTTTCGGCGGGCCAGCGCATGGCGGATCACGGCTGTGATTCCCTATTTTGGGTATGCCAGACAAGACCGAAAGGACGAGGGCCGTGTGCCCATCACCGCCAAACTGGTGGCGAACATGATCGCCGGGGCCGGTGCTAACCGGGTGTTGGCCATGGACTTGCACGCCGCCCAGATCCAGGGTTTTTTCGATATCCCGGTCGACCACCTTTATGCGGCCCCGGTGATCGACGCGCACTTCAAGAGGATGGATTTCCGGGAGGACGACCTGGTGGTGGTCAGCCCTGACGAGGGGAGTATCAAGCGGGCGTTGAGCCACGTGGCCAATCTGGGCGGGCGGTTGGCCATCGTGGACAAACGGCGCAGCGGCGACGAGACAAAGCAAGCCAATCTGATCGGTGGGCCGATCGAAGGGAAGGTGGCCCTGATATTCGACGACATGATTAGCACCGGCGGGTCGATCTGCGGGGCTGCCGAGGTGGTCAAGAGGTTCGGGGCCAGGAAGGTCTATTTGGGGGCGACCCATGGGGTGTTATGTTGTCAGGCCATTGAGCGGATCAAGGCGGCCCCGGTGGACGGGCTGGTCATCTGCGACACCATTCCGGTCACTCCGCAGCGCGAGTTGGAGAACATGGTGGTGCTTACGGTGGCCCCCTTGTTGGGCGAGGCGGTCAAGCGGATCCACCAGAACGAGTCGGTGAGCGTCTTGTTCCAGTGACTCCCCCGGTCGGCCTCCGGGGTTGCATTTTGGCGCCTGGAGGCCAAAATGTGGGGCTCACCGCAGTTGCGGGGTGTTGAGGCACGGCGGGCAGGCCGATTCAGTGAGCATTGCATGAGGATTGGACCATGGCGGAAGTGTTGAACGTCCGGCGGCGCCAGACGCGGGGGAAGCGGCATGCTCGGCGACTGCGTCAAAGCGGGGCCATCCCGGCGGTGCTTTATGGCCACGGCGAGGAGGCGGTGAGTTTGGCGGTGCCGGCTGAGCAGGTCGAAGCGGTGGTCCGGCACGGGACGCGCCTTGTGGAGCTGCGCGGCGAGGTGAACGAACAGGCCTTGGTCAAGGAGTTGCAGTGGGACACGTGGGGCACACACATCCTGCACGTGGATTTTGCCCGGGTGTCGTCCCACGAGCGGGTCGAGGTCGAGGTGCCGATCGAGGTGCGGGGCGAGGCCCCTGGGGTGAGGCAAGGGGGTGTGATCCAGCAGCTGGTTCACCAGACGCTGATCGAATGCGAGGCCGGCGAAGTGCCCGAGGCGCTGGTGCTCAAAGTGAACGAACTCCAATTGGGCGGGGAGCTTACGTTGGCCGACCTGCAGCTGCCCGGCACCGCTCGGCTGTTGAGCAAGCCGGAGGAGACGGTCGTGCAGTGTGTGGCCCCGGCCGAGGCCGTCGAGGAAGAAGAAAGGGAGGAGGTGACGGCCGAAGCGGGCAAGGCGGAGCCGGAGCTGATCAAACGCAAGGCAGGCGAGGAGGAGCCGGAAGCGTAAGGGAGTTGCCCGTTGTGAGCTATAGGCGTGGGGGGCCATGAAGTTGGTGGTCGGACTGGGCAACCCCGGTCGGAAATACGAAGGCACCCGGCACAACGTCGGCTATTTGGTCCTGGCCGAACTGGCTCGCCGCTTCGGGACGTCGAAGCCGCGCTCGCGGTTCCATGGCCACGTGGTCGAGGTGGATTTGGAGGGGGTGCGAGCCGTTTTGCTCAGTCCGCTGACCTACATGAACCGCAGCGGATTGAGTGCAGCGGCGGCGCGGGACTATTACAAGTTGGCCAATGACGATCTGCTGGTGATCTGCGACGACCTGAACCTCCCGTTGGGCAAGCTGCGGGTGCGGCCCAAAGGCTCTTCGGGGGGCCAAAAGGGCCTGGAGGACATCATCCGGCACTTGGGCGCCGAGGATTTTCCTCGCTTGCGGATTGGCATTGGATCACCCCCACAAGGGTGGGATGCCACGGACTACGTCCTGGGCCGGTTCAGCCGCGAGGAGAAGGCACAGATCGAACAGGCGGTGCGGCGGGCCAGCGACGCGGTGGTCGCCTGGGCGCGGCATGGGATCCAGCATTGCATGAACCAGTACAACACACCAGTACAACACAACACAATAGCACGTGATCGAAACAACTCAGCGTGATCGAAAGGAGTAAGGCCTTGGCACAGACCGTCTACGAAGGCATGTTCATCCTGGACGCCGGAAAATACGGGCGAGACCCCGAGGGGGTCTCGGGCCAGATCCCGCGGATGATACGGGACAACGGCGGTGAGGTGCTGGTCAGCCGCTTGTGGGAAGAACGCCGTTTGGCCTACCCCATCAAAGGGCATCGCCGAGGGACCTATTGGCTGACCTATTTCCGCATCGAAGGCAGTCGGGTCCGGGAGTTGACCCGGAAGTGCCAGTTGAGCGACACGATCCTCCGGCATCTGTTTCTGAAGATCGACCCCCGGCTGGTCGATGCCCTGGTGCAACACGCGGCCGCAGGTCAACCCCTCCCGACGGGGGTCCAAGCCGTAGAGCTGGAGATCGCGGAGGACGACGAAGACCTCGTCGAAGAGGACGCGGAGCAGACCGAGCCGGAGGAATGAGGCACTGCGGGGGCCACCGATTGCCGGCACGGTGGGGATCTGCTAGGTTGAGCCGTTGTGGGTTTGGGCGCCGGCGGGGCCTGCGGGAAGGAGCTGGTGGTCCGTGCGCCGGCATTGTCGGTTTCGCGCTGCCGATGGCGCCACAGGCCGCAGGAACACGCCACTGGTCGGCCATCGGTGGTTTGATCGGAGGAGGGGGTAGGGAGAATGGCCAGTTACAACCGAGTGATCCTGATGGGCAATCTGACCCGCGACCCCGAGCTGCGGTACACGCCGAACGGCACGGCCGTCGTAGATCTGCGCTTGGCGGTGAACGATCGGGTCAAAAATGCCAGTGGCGAATGGGTGGACCAGCCCACGTTCGTCGATGTGACGCTGTGGGCCCGGCAAGCGGAGGTGGCGAGCGAGTACCTGTCGAAAGGCTCGCCTGTGTTGATCGAAGGTCGCCTCAAGTTGGACACCTGGGAGACGAAGGACGGCCAAAA
>DQVB01000677.1 GCA_015661985.1 Planctomycetota bacterium
CGGCGAGGCGGAGGGGAGTGACGCCGGGCCGCAGGCTGGCGGGGTCGATGCGGAGGGTGGGCGGCTCAGGGGCTGGTGCTGAAAACACCACCGGAGCGTCTTTGTTGAGGGTGGGTCGGGCGAAGAGCAGCCGCTGGGTTGCCTGTTGGTGTGTTTCGCGGTTAGGCGGTGGCGGGTCGACCTGCCGGTGCTTGCGCTGGAGGGCTTGTCTTTGGTTGAACAGCCAGAGATACTCATAGTAGCGGGCGGCGACGGGTTGAAGTGGGCCGTAGGGTGGGTCAAGCGGCGGGACGGGGAAAGAGCCGGAGGCGGCTTTGGCATCGTGCCAGCGACACACATTGGGCACGCCGGAAGAACGAGCGCCGACCCACCACCGAGCGTCGCATGAGCGGCTTTCACCGCTTGAAGATAGAGGTCGTCGGACTCGACAACGTGGATCAGCGGGAGTTGGCCGGGGGCGGGGGCGTGTTTGGGTGTGGGCATGAGCTGGTCCTCCGTGCGAAGGGAAGGGGCGTGCCGTTTCCTTCCTGTTCGCATGGAGGGCCAATGATTATTGCGCCAGGGAGAAAGAAGTTGCAAAAAGTTTTATGGTGGGCACAGGACAGGGGAGAGGGAGACGGGAAAACGCGGGAGAACGTCTCTTGGCGCTGTTCCGTGGAGCTGCGGCGGCGTGGAGTTTGCAAACAGAGACGCGCCCGTATTGCCTCGGAGAAGCCCCGAAACCCCAGAAATCCACGCGCCAAACGCCCCGCCCGGCAATTCACGCGTATGCTCAACAGCCTTTTGGATGCCGTCGGAGCGTGGTGTTGCGTGTTGGTTGTCGTCGGGTTGCCGGGGGTACCGGCCGTCGCGGAGGGCCCCGTATCGGTCCGGCCTGTGGTGGAGGACGGCACCGCCTGGTACGACGTGCAGGATTGGGGTGTAGAGGGACGCGGCTGGTCAGATACCGAACGGTACTTCGATCGCCTGCCGGCGCGGGCGCGAGGACAGGTCCGCCAGGCCGTGTGGAGCCTGAGCCGTCATTCGGCCGGCATGGCCGTGCGATTCTCCACCGATGCCACTGCGATCCGGGTCCGCTACCGCCTGCTGTCCAGCCGGCTGGCCATGTCCCACATGCCAGCCACCGGGGTCAGCGGCGTCGATCTGTACGCTCGGGACAACCACGGACAATGGCGCTGGGTGGCCGTGGCTCGGCCGGCATCCCAGACGATCCGCACCGAGCTTGTCTCCGGGTTGGCCCCCGGCCGGCGCATGTACATGCTCTACCTGCCGCTGTACAATGGTGTTGAGTCGCTCCAGATCGGCGTCTCCCCCCAGGCGACCTTTCAAGCTTTACCCCCGCGGGGGCAAGAGCCGATCGTCTACTACGGCACGTCGATTGCCCATGGGGCCTGCGCTTCTCGTCCTGGCATGGCATTCATCGCCATCCTGGGGCGCCGACTCGATGTGCCAGTCATCAACCTCGGCTTCTCCGGCAACGGCCGGATGGAGCTCGAGGTGGGGCGGTTGATGGCTGAACTGGACGCTGCGGTCTACTGCATCGACTGCCTGCCCAACATGCACGGCAAGGAAGTGGCCGAGCGGGCGGAGCCTCTGGTTCGGCTGCTGCGCAAGGCGCGGCCGCACACGCCGATCGTGCTGGTCGAAGATCGCACCTACACCAGTGCATGGTTGTTGCCGGCGCAGCGCGAGCGACATATGAAGAGTCGGGCGGCGCTGCGCGAGGCTTACCAAGGCCTGCTGGCGGACGGAATCCAGGGGTTGTTTTACGTGCCGGGCGAGCATCTGTTGGGTGACGATGGCGAAGGGGCCACCGATGGCTCCCATCCGTCCGACCTGGGGATGATGCGGATGGCGGATGCCCTGGAACCGGTGCTCCGACCCCTGGTCGACCGCAGTCAGACGACCGGCCGTTAGCACGGAGCCAGGACGAGTTGGAGGCGGATCAGCCGTGACAGGGCCGGCGGAGCAAGCAGGACAGCCGGCCCAGCCACACGGCCTGCCGCTGCGCCGGCCCAATCCGGCTTGACGGCCGCATCGTGGGTGTGGGACCATCCTCTGAATCCGCGACAACCGGCCCCCGAGCCCTTGAAAGCCAGCCCAACCAGCTCGGATCCATGCGACGACATCCCGCCCTGCAAACCTCGGAGGCCGCCGTGAAGTTGGCCATCGTCCACGACTGGCTCACGGGAATGCGGGGGGGTGAGAAATGCCTGGAGGTACTCTGCCGCCGCTTTCCGGATGCCACGTTGTTCACCTTGCTGCACAAACGAGGTTCTGTGTCTGCGGCCATCGAGCGTATGGAGATCCGGACCAGCTTTCTGCAGCGGGTGCTCGGGATCGGGCGCCATTATCGGTGGTGGCTGCCGCTGATGCCGGCGGCCATTGAGGCCATCCGGATCCCCAACGATGTGGACCTCGTGCTCAGTTTCAGTCACGCGGTGGCAAAGTCGGTGCGGCCGCCCGCGGGCGTACCCCACGTGTGCTATTGCTTTACGCCGATGAGATACGCTTGGCATCGCCGCGCCGATTACCTGGCGGCCGGCGGGGCGCGTGCGGCCGTCGCCCGCCCCTTGCTCGACTGGCTCCGCCGTTGGGACCGGGCCACCAGCAGACGGGTGACGCATTACGTGGCCATCAGCCGCACGGTGGCCGAGCGGATCAGGGAGTGCTATGGCCGGACGAGCCGGGTGATCTATCCGCCCGTGGATACCGCCTTCTATACGCCTGGAAGCGGGCCGCGCGAGGATTTCTATTTGTGTGTTTCCGCCTTGGTCCCATACAAGCGGATCGATTTGGCCGTGGAGGCGTGCAAGCGGTTGGGGCGGCGGCTGGTGGTGATTGGCTCCGGACCCCAGCGGCGGCCTCTGAGCCGGCTGGCCGGATCGAACGTCAAGCTGCTGGGATGGCAGAGCGACGAGGTGGTGCGGGACTACTTCCGCCGAGCCCGAGCCGTGCTCTTTCCTGCCCACGAGGATTTCGGCATCGTGCCGTTGGAAGCCCAGGCCTGCGGCACGCCGGTGATCGCCTACGGACGGGGCGGGGCGACGGAGACGGTGATCGAGGGCCGCCCGGGCACGGGGCTCTTCTTCCGGCCGCAGACCGCCGACGCGCTGGCCCGAGCAATCCGACGGTTCGAATCCGAGCCGGGCTCCTGTTGCCCGGGCCGGGCGCGCCGACAGGCCGAACGGTTCGCCGCGGAGCGCTTTGAGCGCGAGTTGGTCGGGTACTTGCAATCGGTACACCAAGCCGCGGGACAACACGGCCGCCCCTTTCGTGGCTCGGGCCTACCCTCCCAACGGCCCACACCGTCTCGCCAAAAGGCCGGCAGAATCGCTCTGGGCGGACTGCGGCGGATGGGCTAAATTCGTCGGCCGGGCCGGAATTGTTGGGACTGTCGGCGGAAGAGCTGGCTGGAATTCGGTGCATGACTCCTCGCGGCCACCTGTTGCCGGGACAACATGGCCTGCCTAGGCACAGTAACATCCAGTCGGAGGGGGCTAGTCGCGCCGTTATCGACAATGTGGCACATGCCGATCGACCAAAGGTCAGGGTATTGGGTCGGTTGGCTTGGCCCTTGCACAGCGGAACAGGTTTTGGCTCCCAGGTCGCATCGCGTGGGAGGAACAGGCGAATATGGAGTTGGCTCTTACTCCGAATGGTCGACTGATCTTGAGCGACGGGGCGGGCGGGGGCGAAGCGGCGCTCAGCGCGGCGGACGGGAAAAGGCTGGCCAAGGCTTTCGCCGGCTCGGCGGGCGAGGGCCTTTTTGTGCTGGCGGCATCGCGTTTTGATGGCCCGTTGCCTCCGTCGTTCGGCTATTGGCGTGACTTTGCTGGCCGCTACCTGACCGAGCTGTGCCACACACCGGCCTTGGCCACGGCGGAGATCGACCCCATCGCTCCGCCCGGTTCGGGGGAATTGGCCAGCCTGATACTGTGCGCCCCGCCGATGGTGGGGGCGGAGTACCTGAGCCAGGAAGTCCTCGAGTCGTTGTGGCTGGAGTTGGACCAATGGGTGCGCGCTCAGGTAGCCTCCTTCGAAGGCGCACTGACCGCTTTCTTGCGCAAGCGGGCCCCTTTGTGGCATCAGGTGGGCCGGGTTTGTTTCCATTTGGCCGAAAACCGTCGGGACCCGGACTATCCGTTTGCCTTCCTGGCCACCTATGCGCCGGCTCTGTCGGGTTCCGGCCGGGTGCGCTACCAGCCTTTGCGCATGGCCTTGCGCGAGTACGCCGGCCAGAAGGATTCCAAGGGCTTGGTGAAGCTTCTCTTGCCCGTCCATCGGGCTTCCGAGCAAAGCGCGTTGGTCAAGGAGTTGGTCGATTCGGGTGATTTGTTCGAGCCGCTGGCCTGGACGCCCCAGCAGGCCTATCGCTTCTTGAAGGATGTGCCGCTCATCGAAGCGGCAGGAGTCCTGGTGCGCCTGCCCGACTGGTGGAAGAAGCGTCCTCGCGCCAAAGTGAAAGTGACGATCGGCCAGAAGCGGCGGAACCGATTTGACGCCCATACGCTGTTGGACTTCAAGGTGGAAGTGGCGTTGGGCGACGAGCCACTGAGCAAGGAAGAATGGCGAGCGCTGCAGGCCGCCGACAGCGGCCTGGTGCTGTTGCGCGGCCAATGGGTGGAAGTGGATCGGGAGAAACTTTCTCAGGTCTTGGACCATTGGAAGCAGGTCGAAGAGGTGGCCGGCGACGGGTTGTCCTTCATCGAGGCCATGAGGCTCTTGGCCGGCGCGCCCCGGGACCTGAAAGAAGAGGACGGCGAAGAACAGCGCCAGTGGGCCTTCGTGACGGCCGGCCGCTGGTTGAGGTCCTTGCTGGAGCGGTTGCGCGATCCGTCCCAGGCCGACGCGGCCAGGCCGAGCAGTCAGTTCAAGGCGCAGCTGCGCCCCTACCAGCAGGTGGGGGTCCAGTGGCTGTGGTTCGTTTCGGAGCTGGGGCTGGGGGCCTGTTTGGCCGACGACATGGGACTGGGCAAGACGATCCAGGTCCTGGGTTTGCTGGATATCCTGAAGCGGCGCGCGGGCCGCAAGCCGTCCCTGTTGGTGCTTCCGGCATCGCTGGTGGCCAACTGGAAGGCCGAGATGGCTCGGTTCGCGCCGCGCCTGCGCGTCCGTTTCGCGCATCCTTCCGAAACCCCGCGGGACGAACTCACGCAGTGGGGCCAAAGGCCCAGCGACCTCCTTGAGGGCATCGACGTGGTGGTGACCACCTATGGGATGTTGTTGCGACAGCCCTGGATGGCGGACGTAGCATGGCGGCTGGTTGTCTTGGACGAGGCCCAGGCGATCAAGAACCCGGGAGCCAAACAGACCAAGGCCGTCAAGCGTCTGAAGGCCGATGCCCGGATTGCGTTGACCGGCACACCCGTAGAGAACCGGTTGTCCGACTTGTGGTCCCTGTTCGATTTCCTCTGCCCTGGTCTGCTCGGTTCGCAGCAGACCTTCAAAGGGTTCGTCAAATCCCTGGAGGACCGCCGCCAGGACCGCTACGCTCCGCTGCGGCAGCTGGTCCGTCCCTACATCTTGCGCCGCCTGAAAACGGACAAGCGGATCATTGCCGATCTGCCGGAAAAAACGGAGATGCGGGCCTTCTGCGGGTTGACCAAACGCCAGGCGTCGCTGTACCAGAAACTGGTGGACGATTTGGAGAAGGCGCTGGACGGGCCCGCCGAAGGCATCCAGCGGCGCGGGATCGTTCTCAGCTACCTGATGCGTTTCAAGCAGGTGTGCAACCACCCCAGCCAACTGTTGGGTGACGGCCACTACGATCCCAAACGGAGCGGCAAGTTCCAGCGCCTGGCCGAACTGTGCGAAGAGATCGCCTCGCGACAGGAGAAGGCGCTCATCTTCACCCAGTTCCGTGAGATGACCGAGCCGATA
This sequence comes from Planctomycetota bacterium, assembly GCA_015661985.1. Taxonomy (GTDB): domain Bacteria; phylum Planctomycetota; class Planctomycetia; order Pirellulales; family Thermoguttaceae; genus SZUA-1497. The sequence continues at coordinate 5,884 of DQVB01000677.1, forward strand.
GCGGCGTTCCTGGAAACCGTTTTCGGCCGCCCCGGCCTGGTGCTGCACGGAGGCACGCCGGTGAAGCGGCGAAAGCAGATCGTGGATCAGTTCCAGCGCGAGGACGGACCCCCGGTGCTCATCCTCTCCCTCAAGGCCGGGGGCACAGGCCTGAACCTGACAGCCGCCTCGCACGTCATTCACTTCGACCGTTGGTGGAACCCCGCCGTGGAGAACCAGGCCACGGACCGCGCCTTCCGCATTGGACAGCGCCGCAACGTGTTGGTCCACAAATTCGTTTGCCGCGGAACCATCGAGGAACGCATCGATGCGATGATCGAAGAAAAGAAACAACTCTCCTCAGAGTTGCTGGAGGGTGGAGCTGAGAAACTGCTCACTGAACTGTCCGACGAGGAGCTACTGGACCTGGTCTCTCTCGATGTGAACAAGGCCGCCGTGTGAAGCCTGGACCAGCAGCCTCAAAGCCTATAAGTCCTGAGGATAGGGATCGAAAGGTTTTCCCCAACAGAAAGGAGTCCAGAAGATGTCGTGGGGTTACTATTGGCGGCCGTACGTGCCGGTAGCGGAGCGTAGGCGGCAGGCTCGGGCCGAGATGGCCAGGCTTCGCAAGAAGGGTGTCCAGATCGAACCTGTGGAGATCGAAGGTCGAAAGATTGCCAAGACCTTCTGGGGAAAGGCATGGTGCGACCACATCGAGTCGTTCCACGATTACTCCAACCGGCTGCCGCGAGGCAGGACCTACGTGCGCAACGGTTCGGTCTGTCACCTGAGCATCTCGGAGGAACTCGTCCAGGCCAAAGTGTCCGGTTCGAAGATCTATGATGTTGAGGTGACCATCAAGCGGCTGCCGGCCAAAAAGTGGAAGGCGATCAAGAAGGGGTGCCGCGGTCAGATCGGCTCGGTCCTCGAACTGCTCCAGGGGCAATTGTCCGACCACGTGATGCGTGTCGTCACGGACCCCCGGGGCGGCCTGTTCCCCTTGTCGGGCGAAATCAAGTTCGGCTGCAGCTGCCCGGATTGGGCCCGCATGTGCAAGCACGTGGCGGCTGTGCTGTATGGCGTCGGAGCACGGTTGGACGAGCGTCCGGAGCTGCTCTTCGTGCTCCGGGGGGTGGACCAGGAGGAGCTCATCGAGGCGGCCGTCGAACTCGATCCGGCCATGGTCGAGCGAGGCGACGGCGCCTCGAAACGATTGGACGAAAATGCCCTGGCCGACGTGTTCGACATCGATCTGGATACCAGCCACCGAGGGGCGAAGACGGCGGGTTCGGGCCAGGCCACCAGCGCTGGCACCGGCCGCCGCTCGAAGACACGCGCAGCTGCGGCGAAGAAGACCACAGCGGCCTCATCCGCGAAGACCACGGCGAGGAAGACGCGCCCCAAGCGGTCGACGTCCAAGACGGCGGGCGCAGCGCCAGGGAGGGAGCCGGCCCGCGAGACGGAGGTCCGCTCGCGTTCAGCCAAGACCGCAACGGAGAAAGCCTCTGGGAAAAAGACGGAGAAAGCCCAGAAAACCACGGCGCGCAAGAGAACCACGCCGGCCCGCTCGGCCACATCGCGCCGGCGCGCCCCGAGACGATCCAAGTAAGCGGCGCCCGCGCAAACGCTCATATTCTGCGACGTCTACGCCCCCCAGGCACTTGCCCGTTTTGTCCCACCTCTGACGGACAGGAACGGCCATCCTGCCCTGCCGGTTTGCAACGCTGGGGTGAAGAAACGCCCCCGAGCC
>DQVB01000153.1 GCA_015661985.1 Planctomycetota bacterium
GCTTTGGTAAAATCAAGCAAACTCCGCCGGACGATCAACCAGATCGAGCGGAAGTTGGCCCATCGACCGAGGGGACGAAGCGAGGCGAGGCCAGCAAAAAAGAAAAACTAGATCTGACCCCGAGATGACGAAAATCAAGCAAACTCCGCCGGACGATCAACCGGATCGAGCGGAAGTTGGCCCATCGACCGAGGGGACGAAACGAGGCGAGACCAGCAAAAAAGAAAAACTAGATCTGACCCCCGATATGACGAAAACGAAAAACTAGATCTGACCCCGAGATGACGAAAATCAAGCAAACTCCGCCGGACGATCAACCAGATCGAGCGGAAGTCAGCCCATCGACCGAGGGGACAAAGCGAGGCGAGGCCAGCAAAAAAGAAAAACTAGATCTGACCCCGATATGACGATCTTCCGCGGCAACTCGGAAATTGAAGCCATCAAGCGGGACGCTGCCACGAGCGAAGGGAAAACGCCAGAAGAGCGCATGGCGACGTTCTTCGAGTTGCTGCGTACCGTTTCCGCCGTCTGGGGGCACCTTTGCCCCGAAGAACGCCGCCGCCGGATGGAGATTGCCGACCGGCTGAACCGCCGTCCGGAACCGTGGTGGAAAAACTTCCGGCCCGAGGCACTGGCCGACCAGCGATGGAACAACTGATCCCCCTGATCACCGATCTGGCCGACGTCTTCCGGCGCGTCCAACTGCGGTTCGCCTTTGGCGGCGCCTTGGCCAACAACTATTGGGGAATCGTTCGCACCACGCAGGACGTCGATTGTCTCGTGTCCATTCCTGCGCTGAAGTACCAACTGCTTGCGGACGCCCTGGGATCCATTGGCTGCCATATGTGGGATGCGTCCGGTGCGCCAGTTCCGATAACGGTTCGGCGAATGCGCGAGCAGGTCGAGCAACGAAAGATGATCGAGTGCACTCGGGCGGGAATCCGAGCGGAGTTGTTTGTGCCTGTGGTGCCGCTGCAGCATGAGATCCTGCGGCGTGCCGTCCTTATGCCCTTCCAGGACCAGAAGATCCCTGTGACGACGGCTGAGGATCTGATTCTTTTGAAGATGGCTTTTCACCGCGAGAAGGACCTTTACGACGTGCGAGGGATGCTTTGGGTTCAGCGAGGCCGGTTGGATCTGGAGTACCTGAGAAAGTGGAGTGCCAGGACGCTGGAGGACCGCGCCCAAGAGGAACTGGAGGGTTTGATCCAGCAATACGCTGCCGGGCCTGAGGCCAGCTCGTGAGGATGGCCACGAAAAAGAAGAACTAGATCCCACGTTCCGTGGGTGGCGAGTGGTGTTTTGGGGTTTTCGCCGGCCTCCGAGGTTGGGCAGCAGAGGTCGACGGCTCTTGGCGGTACAAGGATTCGGGTACCTCCGGAAGGTCCACTGGTTGCCGCTGCACCGGGTTTAGCCGTGCAGGGAAGACGCTCACGCGGTCCCCGTCTACGACTTCATATCTTTCCACGTAGAGTGTCACCGTGGTGGTATCTTGGTGTATCCGTGAGCAATCGAGTTCGAAGACTTCAATGCTGCTCAGCGCCAAGCGGAAGGAGGCATCCTTGTGCCTCCCTTGCTGAAAAGCCTGCAACGCTTTTCCCATCCGGTCGTCGTGAATCGAGGCCGTCTCCTCTCTGTCGATGCCGAGTGACGACTCATCCAGGCGGGCAAGCCAGTCCGCTATCTCATAAATCGGCGTCCGGGCGGTCAAGATATTGGGGATCAACACCCTGAGCATCCGCTCCACCGGCGGCTTGAACCGACGGTCATGCTTGACGTAGGTGGCGATGATCTCCGGGATCTTCAACCGCTGGATACAGGCCTGGATGATCGGATGCGCCCCAATCAGGAATGTCTTCAGCACTACGCCCGATCGCCGTCCTTGGTGGATCATCATCCCAGCTGATCCTTGCGGGGCCACCCGTCCCGTCACCGGGCTCACCGGAATCTCGACGCGTGGGGGCAGCGGTCAGGTATTTCCAAAACCGGGGTTGACCTCCAACTGTGACTGCGGTAGGAATATCGAAGTTGTCCACGCCACATCAAGTTCGCAATCCGTGAAATGGCCCAGCGTTTGGAAAGGAAACTGCAAAGGCTTCGCCAGGATTACCAGGAGCTGAAGCGGGAGCTTGCCCAGGTGGGGCACATTATTCCCCGGCACGCTGCAGAAGAGGTCCTACGGCTGCGGCAGATCGTATCGCCGGTGCCAAAATGGGGCCCCCTCCATGGCCCCTACCACCACTGGACTCGCAAGGTAGCTGGGGAAGACCGTGAGTATCAATCTTGACGAGGAGGCCGCAGCGATCGTCGAGGAATGGATCGAAAACAGGCGGAAAGCGCGCGAGCTGTTCGGCCAACTCCAGGGCCACGTCCTTGGAAGGACTGAAGATCATCGCCCATCTCGATACAATCTGGCAGAGTGACCCAAGCGGACGTTCCAACGTCGAAAGGGGGCACAAGAATTCGCAAACCGCTGCCCGCGACCCGCGGGATGTAGGTTGACATCTTTTCCCATCCGCCGTTCGTGCACGAGCTGACGAGGATCCTCGGGCCCGGAGAGTTGTCGCTTGCCAAGGCTGACCGGCGGCGATACCCTGGAGAGGGTGGACGTCGACGTGTTGCTGGGGATTCTCTTTCAGTCCGGGAAGCGAGGAGTCGTGCGATGAAGTACCAAACCAACCGCCGCCGGTTTCTGACCACATCTGCCCTTGCTCTTGGCTATTGGGTCGGGGGCAGCCGGTCCCGGGGCGCGAGCGGTTCGCCCAACGAAAGGCTGAACATCGGGATCATCGGGGCGGGCGGACGTGGGGCGGCCAATACGCGGGCCGTAGCCAGTGAGAACATCGCGGCTTTGTGCGATGTGGACGAAAAGCGGCTGGAGCAGGCGGCCAAGCGGTATCCCCAGGCCAAGCGGTATATCGACTGGCGCCGACTGGTGGACCAGAAGGACCTGGATGCCGTCGTGGTCAGCACCACCGACCACACGCATGCGCCGGCTTCGGTGTGGGCGATGAACCGGGGCTTGAGCGTCTATTGCGAGAAGCCGCTGGCGCACTCGGCCTACGAGGCCCGTGTGATGCAGGAGAAGTACAAGGCCAACCGGCACCGACTGGCTACGCAAATGGGTACCCAAATCCACGCCTCGGACAACTTCCGCCGCGTGGTCGAGCTGATCCAGTCCGGCGCGATCGGTCCGGTCCGCGAAGTCCATGTGTGGTGCGGCCGGCGGGGGCTGAAGGATGGCGAGCGTCCCCAGGACCAGCCGCCGGTACCGAAACACCTGCACTGGGACCTGTGGCTCGGCCCAGCCCCGTGGCGGCCCTATCATCCCAAGTATCTGCCCGGGTGCATGACCTGGGAGCAGTGGTGGGACTTCGGCAGCGGGTGCCTGGGCGACATGGGCAGCCACCTGATCGATCTGCCCTTCTGGGCACTTCGGCTTCGGGATCCATTGACCGTAAAGGCCGAGGGCCATCCGCTGCGCGAAGAGACGTATCCGGAGTGGTTGGTGGCCCACTGGGAACATCCGGCTCGAGGCGACATGCCGCCGCTAGTGCTCCACTGGTACGACGGCGTCCAACGTCCCAAGCTGAAAGTGCCCGGCCACGACATCGTCAGTTGGCACAAGGGAATCGTCTTCGTGGGCGACGAAGGAATCCTTCTGGCCGACTACGGCAAGCGGATCCTCGTGCCCGAGGAAAAGTTCAAGGACTTCAAACCGCCCGAGCCGTGGATCGAGTCCTCTGTGGGCCATCACCAGGAATGGATCCGCGCGTGCAAGACCGGCTCGCCCACGCTGTGCAACTTCGACTATTCCGGGAAGCTGGTCGAACACAACCTGCTGGGTACCGTCGCTTTCCGCGTGAGCGAAAAGCTCATCTGGGATGCCGAGGCGATGAAGGCCGTCAACTGCCCCGAGGCAGACAAGTACATCCGACCCCCGTACCGCAAGGGTTGGGTGCTGGACGGGTGAGCTGTCCGGCGCAGCTGCTCTTCTCTGCCCCTGAGGTTTGGCCAGACCCCGGCGTTGCAAACGGGCAGGGTAGGATGGACATTCCTGTCCGTCACGAGTGGGACGAAGCGCGCAACGGATTGGGCATCGTAGATGTCACAAAACGTGAGGTTTGCCGCACCCGCCGGCCTCGCCGGTCGAGCCCATCATTGACGGGCGAGAATGCCCATCCTACGTTTGCTTTCTGCAACGTTGGGTCAGGCCTGCAAGGAAAGGACCACGGGACCATGGATTACACGTATCACGAGATCGCCAAGATGATCGACCACTCGCTATTGACTCCCACGCTGACGGACCAGCAGATGGAGGAGGGCTGCCGAGTCGCCCTCGAGTACGACGTGGCATCGGTGTGCATCAAGCCGTACTACTTGAAGCGCTGCGCCGAGCTGCTGAGCGGCAGCACCGTGGTGCCCAGCACGGTGATCGGGTTTCCCCATGGCGGCCACGCCACCTCGGTCAAGGTGGCCGAAACCGAACGGGCCCTGGCCGACGGCGGCCGTGAACTGGATATGGTGGTCAACATCGGCAAGGTGCTCAGTGGCGATTGGGACTTCGTCTGTCGGGATATCCAGGCGGTGGTCGAGCGAGCCCATGAGGCGGGGGCGCGGGTGAAGGTGATCTTCGAAAACTGCTACTTGGAGGAGGAACACAAGATCCGGCTGTGTGAGATCTGTGGTCAGGTGCGGGCCGACTGGGTGAAAACCTCCACCGGTTACGGCAGCGGGGGGGCAACGATCGAAGACCTGAAGTTGATGTGCAGCCACGTGCCGGCGCACGTCCAGGTCAAGGCGGCCGGGGGCGTGCGATCCTTCGACAGACTGCTGGAGGTCCGAGCCCTGGGAGTCACCCGCGTAGGGGCCACCCGCACCGTGGAGATCCTCGAGGAGTGCAAACGGCGCCTCGCTGCGGGCACTTCACCAGCCGCTGGATGAAGCTCCCTTCGGCCCGTGCCGGGAGCGGGAATCGGCTTCGCCCCAAGAGGCGTGGCGAAGGGAGAGCACGATTGGCCCAGGCGTCAACGGACAGCAGGGGTGGTGTGGTGATCTGCTACCGCCCCTGACCCGCCGGGGCGGGCTGCGGGTTTTCCAGGATCTGCTGGATCCGCTGGTGAGCCCTGATCGCTTCATAGCCTCGATGGCCGGGACAAACGACCAGCGTGGCCAAGACCACAAAGGTGGGTGGCAAGACCAGGGCCAGCCATCTTGGGCGATGGCGAGGGTCGAAAATCACCAGCCCGTACCCGATCCCGAAGACCAGCCCGGCGCCATGGGCCGTGTTGGCCACCGGCAACAAGCCGGCGTAAGTCAAACCGATGCAAAGGACGAACCAGAACAACAGGATCTGGACCGTCCGGCTGTCGCACGCCATTTCCAGCTCCACATGCCGGCGGCGGCCCACCAGCAGGATGCCAAACAACCCGTACACCACGCCGGACAGTCCCACGATGGCTATCTGCTGGTCCAGCGGCTGGCGGTAGTTGCTCACGACGAACTGGGGAAGCATACTCAGGTAGGCAAGCAGCACCACAAGCCCCAAGTAGCGGAACGAACCGAACCGCCGCTCCAGGGCCCAGCCGAAGGTGACCAGCCAAAAGACATTGAAGGCCGCGTGGAGCAGGTTGCCGTGCAACAGCGCCGTGGTGAAAGGCTGCCACCATCGCCCCATCCAGATGGTGGGCAGAATGCCCAAGCCGGCCTGATTGTAATAGTACGGCCGCCGCTGCGGCTCGAGCAGGCATACGATCTCCAGCGCCACCACCAAGGCGGCGATGGTCAGCGTGGCGGGCATGCGGCGGAAGTTGATTTCGGGAAACGTCATGGGCGCGACGGGCAAGGGGATCGACCGGAGCTGTTCAATCTACCGCATGTGGCGCGGCGGGGCGAGCCGGGGGCCTGGACGTTGAGCGCCGCGCCGGGGTGCGTATAATCTCCGCTGGCCAGTCGCGCCGGCGAGCCGCCGCGCTGGGGGAGTGGTTCGTGCGAGTCGACGGGGCGGAGTGGGGATCGGGTATGCGATCGATCGCCATCATGAACCAAAAGGGAGGCGTGGGCAAGACGACCACGGCGGTCAATACCAGTGCCGCCCTGGCCGCCGCGGGCCTGCGCGTCTGCTTGATCGATCTGGATCCCCAGGCCCACGCCACGCTTCATTTCGGCGTTGAGCCGTCCGAGCAGGGGGCGTCGATCTACGACGTGTTGGTAGGCGGGGTGCCGCTGGGCCGAGCCCGTCGCCAGGTGGCCGAGAACCTGTGGCTGGTCAGCTCCCACATCGACTTGGCTGCCGCCGAACTGGAGCTGGCCGGCATGGAGGGCCGCGAACTGATCCTACGAGAGAAGATCACCGAGGACGATCAGCCGCTGGACTATCTGTTGGTCGACTGCCCCCCCTCGCTGGGCCTCCTGACCATCAACGCCCTGGCCGCTGTCGGAGAGGTGTTCATCCCTTTGCAGCCGCATTTCCTGGCTCTCCATGGGCTGGGTAAACTCCTGGAGACCATTGAACTGGTTCAGCGGAGGCTGAACAGCAGCTTGAGGCTCAGCGGCGTGATCTTCTGCATGTACGACGCCACGACGCGGCTGGCCGCGGAAGTGACCGAGGACGTGGCGGCCTTCTTCCGCGACGCCCGCCAGCGGCCGACGGTTTGGGCCGGGGCCAAGATCTTCCAGACCCGGGTCCGGCGGAATATCCGATTGGCCGAGGCCCCCAGCTTCGGCCAATCCATCCTTCAATACGCGCCGCAGTCGCATGGCGCTGAAGACTACCGGCGACTGGCCCAGGAAATCGCCGCCGGCAGGTAGCCGAAGGCGCGGGGCAGAAGCCCAAGGCCCCCGGCAAAAGTTGGGGACCGTCGCGAGGGGGCCTGCCCCCAGTGGTGCGGGACCGCCCGGGTCGCCCTTGTGGGCTCCCTGTGGCGGGCACCTGCTGGGCGGGAGCGGCCACGGGGCGGCTCACGGCGGTCTGTGGAGGGGTGCGGTTTGCGCCCTGATTGGCGGTCGTGCCGGTCGCGCGGGTGGTTCCGGCCAGAGGCGCTCAAAAACCGTCTGAGCCAGACTGAATAAGCGAACGGGCGTGCCGAGCCAGGTCGATGGGTTAATGGGGCCTGGAAGGAATGTGCCGGAAAGGAGTCTGAAGCGATGAAACCGTTGCGCGCCGCCGCTGCCTACGCGATCCTGCTCACGGTGACTGCCACGACCGCTTGGGGTCAATACGGCCTGTACGGTGCACCCCAACCGATCGATCTTTCACGGTTGGACCCCCAGCCGGGCATGCCTTGGGGAAGCCAGATCGCATCGTCTTCTCCGCTGCCGTCGCCGACGGGCACCGGTGTAGCTCCGCCTTCTTCCCCCGTTTGGGGTGCCCCGCTTCCGCCGACCGGCCCTGGCCCGGGAGACATGGTGCGACCGGTCGGTGAATCGCAAGGTGTCGCGCCCCCGGAGGTTCCGCAGGCCGACCAGCCGGCCAGCCCGACGCTGGTGGACCAGATGCTTCAGGAGTCGGCTCCTTCAGGCCACGCGTGCGGCCCAGTTCCCCTGCCGGGTTACGCCTTCGGTGGGGCGGCGGCCCGATGTGACCCGGCCGTCTGGTACGCCTATGGCTCCGGATTGGCCATGGGCCGCAACGGGGCGAACCGGCTGTGGACGACCTACGAGACCAACGCCCCGGAAAACCAACTGATGAACACGCAGGATATCGGCATGCCCTGGCACGGCGGTTGGGAAGTCGGCCTGGGACGCTTGTTGGGCTGCGGAACGTGGGCCTTGGAAGCCAGCTACTGGGGCTTGGCTTCGGTGGATGGTTCGACGAGCAGCCGCTCGGTTTTCTCCGGTCCGGTCAGTACGCCACTGATTGTGAGCAACATCCAGTTCGGGACCGACCCCGGCGATCCGGGCACCATCATCTACGGTACTGACCTGTTCGACAACGCCGCCGTTCACCTGCTGAGGCGCCGCAATGAAGTGCACAACATCGAAATCAATCTCATCCGCAATCGGCTTTTCGGCGGATACCGAGGCTTGGGCTGCAACTGGTCCATGGGGATCCGCTTTTTCCGCTTCGAAGAGGCCCTGACGTTTACGAGCTTGGCCGGCGACTACGATTGGGACGATGACGGTGGCGCGTGGTATGCGGTGCTGAACGACCGGGTGCAGAACAACCTGCTTGGCTTCCAGCTGGGCTGCGACGTGAACTGGGATCTGGGCCGGCGCGTAGTGGTTTACATGACGCCCTCGGTGGGCATCTACGGGAACCAGATCAACCACGACTTCCAGCTCTACCGCGGAGACGGCGTCGTGGCCGTGCCCGATCCCGACAGCGGAGTGACGGATACGTATCCGGTCAGTAACAGCGAGACCGCTTTGTCGTTCCTGACCCAGGTGGACGTGGGTCTCAACTGGGCCTTTGACGACGCGTGGGAAGCCTTGATCGGCTACCGTGTCGTGTTCGTCACGGGCGTTGCCTTGGCCGACCACCAGATCCCCACCTACGTGGTTGATATTCCCGAGATCGCCGACATCGACATGAACGGCGATCTGGTTTACCACGGGGCCTACGTGGGCGTGGTCTGCCGCTTCTGACTCGACGCGTGCGCGGGGCGCGCCTGCCTTGGCCGGTGTCCCTTCAGCGTGGTCGGCGCTTGAGTGCGGCGTGCACCAGACGCTCGACCAGATGGTCGAAGTCGATCCCCACCCGGGCGGCTGCCTTGGGCAGCAGGCTATGGTCGGTGAAACCGGGCAGCGTGTTGATCTCCAGCAGCTGTAACCCTCGCCGGCGATCGGCGATCATGTCCACTCGCCCCAGGTGGCGGCACCCCAGACTGCGGAAGGCCTCCAGCGCGACCGACTGCGCCTGCTGGTATGTGGCCGCGTCGATGTCCGGTTCGAACAGGTATTGGGTGTCGTCCCGGTGGTATTTGGCCCGGAAATCGTAGAACCCGAGGGCAGACCGGATTTCGATGACCGGCAGGGCTTGGTGTTCCAGGATACCCACGGTCAGCTCGGGGCCGTCGAGGCGTCGTTCCACCAGCACCTGACCGTGTCGCGCCACGGCTTGGCGCACGCCGTTTCTGAGCGCCTCGATCGAATCGCAGATGGCCACACCGATGCTGCTTCCTTCCCGCACCGGCTTGACAACCGCGGGTGCTCCGAAACGGTCCAACTGGGCCGGGTCGCTATGGGCGTCGACACGGATCCAGGGGGCGGTGGGTAACCCGGCGGCCTCCCACCGCTGTTTGCTGGCCAGTTTGTCCATGGCCAGACGCGACGCCTCCGGGCCGCTGCCCACGTAGCACAGGCCGCGGCTTTCCAGGATCGCCTGCAGCTGGCCGTCTTCGCCGAACTCGCCGTGGAGGACGGGGAAGATCACGTCGGCGGGCTCTTCCAAGGCGCGCAACTGATCGGGCAGGATGTCCGCTTCGGTCACCTGGTACCCCAGGCGGCGGCAAGCGGCGGCCACCGCCGCGCCGCCGGCCAAACTCACCTCTCGCTCGGCCGACGGGCCCCCTCGCAGCACGGTCACTCGCCACGCGGTCGTCATACTCCCTCGACGCCCACTTCTCACGGCTCTCCGGTGAAGGCTACCTTCCATAGATGCTGGTCGCTGCGGAAGTACAGCGCACCGTCGGCCACCGCAGGCGACGCCAATATCCGCTCGTCGATCCGTCCTGTGCCGGCCAGCTGGCCGCGCCGGCCCAGCCGCACCACCTGCACGAGCCCGTCGTAATTGACCGCGTACAAGTGCCCGCCCGCCACCACGGGCGTGGCCCAAAAGGGTCCTTTCAACCTCAACTGCCAAAGCACGCGGCCGTCGGCCGTGTCGGCGGCCACCAGGATCCCCGGTGGTTTGAGCACGTAGGCCCGGTCGCCACAGGCCACGGGGCTGGCGTTGCCGGACCGCATCCGCCGCTGGTACCAAAGCAGCTCGGCTCGGTGCGTGGCCCAGTCGTAGCGGAACGCGTGGAGCCCGTTGGCCGGCAGGTAGAGGCGATCCCCCCATGTGGTAAGCGAGGCGATGGTGTGACAGGAGATCTCGTAACGCCACAACAGCCGGCCCGTACGCGGCTGGTGGGCCGTCAGCTGGCTGCGCGATTGCAGCAACACCAGATCCTCGCCCCGGCCGTTGCCGCGCAGGACCGTGGGCGATGTCCACGTGGCCCCATGTTCCCGATCCAGTTGCCAGCGGGTCGCCCCGGTGGCTGCATCCAATCCGCAGGCAAAGGAATCCCCCTGGTTTTCCAGTTGTACGACCACGGTGTCACCCACCACCAGCGGAGAGGAGGCCATGCCCACGTCGTTGCGCGTCGCCGGATGCTCGTAGGCCAGCCCGCGGAACCAGAGCAGGTTCCCCTCCAGGTCGAAACAGGCCACGTCGTTCGACGAATACATCACGAAGATCCGCCGCCCGTCACTGGCCGGGGTGTTGTCCGCCACCGCGCCAAACGGATCGGTCCACGTATGGCCCGTAGCCCATAGCTGGCGGTGCCACAGCCGCCGGCCGGAGGCCGCGTCAAAGACCAAGACATGAAGGCGGTCCTGGCGGAATCCGCTGGAACAAGTAACAACCACCTTCCCGCCCACCACGATCGGCGACGACGGACCGCGGCCCACCAGGGGCACCTTCCAGGCCACGTTTTCCTCAGACCCAAAGCTGGTCGGCAGGCCCGACTCGTCCGAAACACTCCTGTTGTCCGTGCCGCGAAACTGAAGCCAGTCCCCGCCGGCGAACACGCCTATCGAAGCCAATGCCAACCCTATGCGCAGCAGTTTTGCTCTCATGGATCGCCAGGAATTCCTCTCGCAGGCCAAATCGGTTTGCCCCGCCGAACCGCTACATCCGCCCGTCTCGGGGGCAGCGGAGCCCGCCGCTTCGCGTCTGTCGGCGGCAACGTGCCGACCCAGCGGCCCCGGGGCGAAGTGTATTGTGATTGCGCCTCGGCCTCCAGTCCAGCTCTCCCTCTCCGCAGTCGTCGGGCAGCACCGGTGGTAGCCCAGGAGCGTTTGGAACGCAACGGGACAAGGCCTACAATGAGGGTCGGTTACTTGGTTTTGTCAAGGCATTTGTTGGTGGCCAGGACGATGAGCAGTTTGTTGGTTGAAGACGTGACCAAGGAGTTTCCTACACGAGCCGAGCCACTGCGGGTGCTGCGAGGGGTTTCGTTCCAGATGCAGGCGGGGGAGAACCTGGCGATCGTCGGCCCCAGCGGATCGGGCAAGAGCACGCTGTTGAACATCATTGGGACCTTGGAGCTGCCCACGTCAGGCAGGGTGGTGGTGGACGGCCAGGACCCGACTGGGCTGGACGAGCCTCGACTGGCCGCTTTCCGCAATTGCAAGATTGGCTTCGTTTTCCAGGACCATCATCTGTTGCCGCAATGTTCGGTGTTGGAGAACGTGTTGGTACCGGCTGTGGCGGGTGGGCGCGTCAGCCAGGAGACGGTCCAGCGGGCTCGGCGGCTGCTGGACCGTGTCGGTCTGGCTGACCGGCTCATCCACCGGCCGGCCGAGCTGTCCGGGGGGGAGCGGCAGCGAGTGGCCTTGGCCCGGGCGCTGATCAATCAGCCCGTGCTCTTGTTGGCCGACGAACCGACGGGCAATCTGGACCGGGCCACGGCGGATCGGATCGCCCATTTGTTGCTCGACGTGCAGCAGGACGAAGGGATGATGCTGGTGGTAGTGACCCACAGTCAACGGCTGGCCGGGAAGATGTCTCGACAGATGGAGTTGAGCGAAGGAAGATTGCAGGAGGTGTCTGGCCAAGGGCTGTCGGGAAGCTCATGAGGGGACGAGTTTTCTGCCACTCACCGGCCGGGAAGGCTGAGACGATGTCTGCGTTGCGTCTGATCATCGTGTCGTTGATGTACCACTGGAGGATGCACCTTGCCGTGGCTTTGGGCGTGGCGGCCGGGACGGCCGTGTTGACCGGTGCCCTTCTGGTGGGCGATTCCATGCGGGGCAGCCTTCGGGCGCTGGCGCTGGAGCGGCTCGGTCGGATCGACGAGGTGTTGGTGGCCGATCGGTTTTTCCGGGCGGACTTGGCCCAGGAGCTGATGGCTCGGCCGGAGGTGAAGGCCCATTTCGTCGAGGCAGTGCCGGTGATCTTGCTGCGGGCCACCGTGGAGCGGCCCGATCCCGAGTCGCCTGCGCGGGCCAACCAGGTGCAGCTGATCGGCTGCCCAGCTCGTTTCTGGCAACTGGGCTCGGGTGGTTTAGGCCAGCCGGTGGTGGCGCGGCAGGTGGTGCTGAACCAGCCGTTGGCCGAGCGGCTGGGGGCCCACGCCGGCCAGCGGCTGATGCTCCGGGTGCCCCGGGTGGGCGCCATCCCGGCCGATAACTTGCTGGGACGGCGGCGCGAGACGGTGGCCAGTTATGGGGTGACGGTCCAGGCCATCGTTCCGGCCGAGGGGCTGGGGCGGTTCGGGCTGCGACCCACTCAGCACCGGCCGCTCAATGCCTACGTGTCGCTCGAGTGGCTCCAAGGACGTCTGAAACGTCCGGGTCAGGTCAACGCGATACTGGTGGCGGGCCGCCGGCCGGATCGCCCGCCGCCGATCGAAGCGCACCAGCAGCTTCAGGCGGCGCTGAGCCCGTCGCTGGCCGATTTCGGCATCCGCATCGAAAGGACCC
>DQVB01000514.1 GCA_015661985.1 Planctomycetota bacterium
ATCCAGGTTTGGGTTAATGACTGATGGCCGACTGGATCGTTTCCTGGTTACTCTGCCAACACGCAGCCGACCGTTGTCCCAAGGCGGTGATGGCGGTCAAGAAAGCCAAAAACATCAGCAAAAGCACGAAGGCGTATTCGACGGCCGTAGGACCCCCTTCGTCCAGCAAGAAGCGAAGGATCATGCGAAGCAGGTAGTGCATGTTCTCGGTGATCGGTGACAGGGTCTGTGTGGCGGGGAACCAAGTCGTGTGGTTCGGCCAGCCTGGGGACGGCAGTCGGCCTCCACAGTCCACGAGCCCGGCAAGCGATGCCGTCTGGTCGCTGGCCCGTCGGGGCCGCCCCTGTTGCAGCCTAGATTGGCAACGTGGCGGGGGCAAATCGAGATGCCCTTGGGCTCTGGTGCTGAGTCCAAATCCGGTGCTTTCAGCCGTTACAATGCGTCTGGTGGGCATAAACGGCCAATCGGTCCGGGATTCAGTGCAGCGGTGGGCCGCACGGCCCCGCAGCTGCCTCGCACACGGGAGGAGGGCCGCGCACCTGTCGCCTCGCTGTCGGCTGGAGTAGAATACGTGTGGTCCCGCGCCGGCCGTAGGGGCCCACTGGGTCCGTCGCCAAGGCTGGAAAGCTCCATTGTCGAAGGGGATCGGAAGCGGAGGGAAAAGCCATGGGTGCTGTCACTCGTATGGATCGCCGGAAACTCCTGCGCGGCGCCGCTTGCGCGGCCGTGGCACCGGGTTGCCCCTGTTTGTGCCGGCCCGCGCGCTGGCCGGCGAAGGCCGTCCCGGGCCCAACGACCGGATCGGGGTGGGGTACATCGGCGTAGGACGCCGGGGGAATCAGCTTATGAACCTGCCTCCGGAAGGTCGCATCGTCGCCGTGGCTGACGTGGATCGGCGCCGGGCCGAAGAGGTGGCCACGCGCCGCCAGTGCCGATCGTATACGGACTATCGCAAGATGCTGGAAGCGACCGACGTGGACGCCGTGGTGGTGGCCACTCCGGATCATTGGCACGCCCTGCCCAGCATCCACGCCTGTCAGGCGGGCAAGGACGTCTACTGCGAAAAACCCTTGGCGCTGACCATCCGCGAAGGGCAGGCCATGGTCCAGGCGGCGAGAAAATACGGCCGCGTGTTCCAGACCGGCACTCAGCGGCGATCGATGCGTTACCACCGCTTCGGCTGTGAGCTGGTGCGCAACGGGTTGGCTGGCCCCATCCATACCGTGCTTGTCATGAACTATCCCAGCCCCTGGGAGGCCACTTTCGCCGGCCAGCCTGTGCCGGAGGGTTTGGATTGGGACGCCTGGTGCGGCCAGACCGAACCGGTGCCCTACCACCCGGATATCTTCATCCAGCGATCCAACCCCGGATGGATCTCGCTGCGACCCTACTCCGGCGGCGAAATGACCGGCACCGGCGCTCATGGATTCGACCAGATCCAATGGGCTTTGGGCACCGATGAGACCGGGCCGGTGGAGATCTGGGCCGAGGGCGGTAAGCTCAAGCCGGCCGTCTACACGGAACCCGAAAGCCGTGCGCGGGGCGACCGGCTGATGAGCGAAGGATACCGGGTCCGCATGCGCTACGCCAACGGCGTGACCATCCGACTGGAACCCGGCGAACCGGCGGCTGGCGGCACGTTCATCGGGCCGGAAGGCAAGATCCGCATCGGCAACAACACCGTCAGCAGCAACCCGGAACAAATCGCTCGCACGACGCCGGAAGAACTGAGAATCCGGCTGCCGGTCAGTGACAATCACCTGCAAAACTGGTTCGACTGCATCAAGTCCCGCCAGCGGCCTGTCGCCGATGTGGAAATCGGCCACCGCTCCGCCATCCTTTGCCATTTGGGCAATATCGTGCGCTGGGTGGGCCGACCCTTGCGCTGGGACCCTGAGCGGGAAATCTTCCCTGGCGACGACCAGGCCAATGCGCTGCTGGAGCGACCCATGCGACCGCCCTACCAACTGCCGGAAACCATTTGACGGCGGAGGCGGACAGGCGGCGGGCCGTGCGGTGGGGCTCAACCCCAGCGTTGTAAACGGGCATGATAGGATGGACATTCCTGTCCGTCATCAGTGGGACATAACGGGCATGAGGTGGGCATCGTAGATGTCACAGAATCTGAGTTTTGTCGCACCGGCCGGAGTCGCCGGCCGAGCCCATGATTGACGGGCAAGAATGTCCATCCTGCGTTTCCTCTCTGCAACGTTGGGCTCAACGGGCCGGCCGCTGTAGTCCCAGCCGGTGAATCCATTTGTAGACGGTCACGCGGCTGACGCCCAACCGGCGCGACGCTCTGGCCACGTTCCAGCCGGACGCCTCCAGGGCCTCCCGCACGGCCTCGGGCGACGTCTTCGCCGTGCCGGCTCCGGAAACCGGCTTCGCGGCGGGGTCTCGTCCGACATTGCCCTGAGCCTGTCCGTCTTCCCCTGCCCAGCCCGGTACTTGCCTACCGGGCTCGCCGACCGGCCGCAATACCACCAGCTTGGCCCCGCTCCCCGGGACGGCGTGGACGGAAAACAATAGCCTTTTTCGCTCCCCTGATCGCTGGGTCCGGATCGTCCCTTCCAGCGTCGACCCGGGCATTCCCAGTGGCCTACACAACGCGGGCTCCACCTGCAGAGTGCCCTGGAGAAACTCTGGCCACTCGGCACCTGTAACCCGCTGACGGCTCACCTCGAGCAGCCCACATGCCCGCCGGTTGATCAGCCACACCCGGTCCATCGCGTCGACAAGTAGCAGGGCTTCATCCAGGCGGTCCAGAATCCCTTCCAGCTGGCTCCGGGGGATCACCTCCTCTATCGGCTCGATTTCCGTCCCCGGTCCCATACCGTCGCTCCTTGAACACGGGTCACTGCACACCGGGCCACGCGCCAGACCGGCACACGCCGTTTCTCTGAAGGCCTGCACGAGCTTCCCTACCTGCTCCAAATCGCCCCCTTTTGCAGTAGCCCGTTATTCTAACACCGGGGTCCCTCGACGCAACGAACTCAATCTTGCCACGCAGGCTGCCGATCTTGCCAGGTCATCTCAGCTTACGAGGAAAGGTCAACGTCTTCCACCGGCTTTTTTCCTGCATCCCCACGGCTTCGAAGCTGAAGAGCCGAAGTCGTCCGCAGGCGGCAGAATACTTCCCCCTGGGGAGTTGAGAAGCTGGAGCCGACACGGGTGGCGCCGCAGAATCGTAGCCCGGCTCTCTCGAGACGGGTTTTTCGACGGTGACATGTGAGAAACGAAATACACTCGGCTCGGAGAGCCAAGCTACAAGAATGGCGCTGTCCAACAGATCCTACCGTTGATGATGCGCGCGCTGCAGGGTTCTCCCTTATTTGAGGATACGGCCCAGTTCGCCCTCCAGTTCAGCCAGATGGACGTTGCGGTTGACCACCTTGCCTGAGCGGTCTATCAGGATCATGGTGGGCACGGTGAGGATCCCCATTTCGTTGGCCAGACGGCTATCCAGGCCGCCTTCTTCGTAGATTTGCGGCCAAGGGAATTGGTGCTCGGCCAAGAACCGTTGAACTTCGCTGGGCGTTGAATCCAGGTTGATCCCGATGATACTCAGTTTGGCGTTGCCGTATTTTCGCAAGAGTTCTTTAAGCGCCACCATGTCCGTGGTGGAGGGGGTGGACCAAGTGGCCCAGTAGTGGACGATGACCGGGCGGCCGCGGAGTTCGGCCAGGTCCACCAACCGGCCGTCCACGGTTCGGCCACGCAACTGGATGGTTTTCCCTACCGAGTCGAGTCGGGTCAGGGCGCCGCGCGCCTTCACGGCGGCCGAACTCTTGGGAAACTGGTTGACGATCTTGCCGTACCACTCCTTGGCCTGGTCGTCCTCGCCACCGAACTCCCGCCCCATGGCCAGTTGCAGCATGGCCTCGGCCGTGTCAGGGCAGTCAGGATAGGTCTTGATGTACTGCTCCAATCCCTTGAGCCATTCCTCTTGGATCTTCGGGAAATCAGTCGCTTTGGCCGACCGCATCTTCAACGCATACTCGGCCGTCATCTGGCGGAAGAGGACATAGGCGGCCAACTGCCGCTGCTGGCGGTCCTTGCGGAGCTTCTCGTACAGTTCGGTCAACCGCTGTGGCCCTTCGGGGTACCCCTCGGACTGGGCTTCGGCGCTGACCGTGTCGGCCAGCTGCCGGATCCACAGGGCCCGATCTTCGCTGGACGAGGCCGCTTGGGCGATTTGTTCGTACAGGTCGGCTCGCTGGCGATTCAGCCGGGCACGCTGGGCCAGCGAACCGGCCTGGGCGATCGCTTTGTCCAGCTTTTCCAGCTCGGCCAACAGGTCCTGGAACCGCGAATCCGGCTGTATCGCCCCCGCCGCCTGGGGAGATGCCGTAGGTCCCTGGAAGAAAAAGCCGGCAACGGTCATCTCGTGCTGCCCCTGGGCAATGGGTTGAGGCAGGTCGATCACTCGCCACACGTCCCCCACTTGGACCAACGTGCCGATCTGCACTTGCCCGTCGCTGTCGCCGCGGCGATAGATGGCCACCACGTTTTCGTAAACCCGCAAATCCCGCGTGGAACCGTCAGTACCGGCCGGTACTATCCCCGGCTGATTGCCACTGAACTGGATCCACTCGGCCCCGGCCGGCACGCCCGCCTGGCCAGAAACCAGCTGGCGGAATCGCCCCTCCAGATCCTTGATCTTCGCGGCCAGCTGCTTGGTGCGCTCCGGTCCCAAACCCAGTTGCTTCAACTCCGAGGCGGTCAGCACCACGCGCGCGAACCGGTCCACGTCCCGGGCGGCCAGCGCCGCCACTACTTCGGCGGTGACCTCTTCGGCCGAGATCGACTTCCAGCTATCGATCCTCCCGTCCTCGTCGCGATCCACGGCCCACCGCGTGCCAGCCGTGTGGAACCACCGATACTGGTCAGCCTTGCCATTGAAGTTCGCGTCGATATCGCGGTATACTTCCAGCCCATCTTTGAAATAGCACCACTGGTCGACCACGTTATCGCCGTTCGTATCCAGAAAACGGCGCAACTCGACGCCGTTGGGGTCTTCAATGACCCAGCCCACATGTTTACCCAACTGCCGCGCTTCGATCGTGCACCGCGCAGCGGTCTCCGCATCAGGCTGATCGATCTCCACGTCTCGCTGGACCGGCGCAAGCTTCAACGCCGCCTCGGCCGACGGCTTTTGGGCAGCCTCGGCTGCAGCGCCGATCGACAAGAGGGCCCAGACCCCCAGCAATCCCGGTACGCTCGAAACGCAGCTCCTCATCGCTTTCGGATCTCCTTCTCCTTGGCTTCACTTCCCAGGCCGGCGTCCTCCCACAAGGCACCGGACGGGTTCCATCACCAGCTGTCCTTCCACCACAGCATGGCAACCAGGGCGGGAAATATAGCAGCAATGCCGATTCGTGTCGCCCCCAAACGAATGCATCCTCCTGCTGCCACAGTAGGGGTCTGCTGGCACAGCGGGGATTCGCCCCGGGCGGCAGGGCACGGGCTGGGAGGCGAACGAGCTGCGGTGACCGACGCCCGCCCTCTGTCTTTTCTTTCCCGGGGGTATGTGGGCCGGGTGAGGGCAAAGCCTCCCTTCACCCGCCTCCTTTGGGCCGTCCACCAGCCGGCCGTCAGAGGGGCAACCAGTCGAGTCCGAAATCCACAGCCGCGGCCGAGTGGGTCAGTGCGCCCACGCTGATGCGCTCCACGCCTGTCGCAGCGACCTCGCGCACCGTGGCCAACGTGATTCCGCCGGAGGCTTCCAGCTGGACGCCCGGCGCCACGGCGTTGCGACGCGCCACCGCCTCGCGCAGCTCACCCAGCAGCATATTGTCCAGCAGCACGATATCCGGGCGGGACGCCAGCACGGCATCGAGATGTTCGAGGGAATCGACTTCGACCTCGACGATCATTGGCCCAGTCCCTGGCCCCGGCGCCCTCCCCCCCGCCCGCCGCACCCGCTCGACCAAC
>DQVB01000581.1 GCA_015661985.1 Planctomycetota bacterium
CAGAGGCCGTTCAAAGTTCAAAGCAGCAGATGCTCGAGGAGAAGAAAGAGCGGAGGGGCCGCCTTTTCAAAGGGCCGGATGAAGATCGGCCCTCGACCCCTTCCGGCGGCGCCAGGTCCTGGAAGATCAACGGCAAGCATTAGGGCACCGGCGCCCCGATGTTTGTAGTCGCCGGCCGCAAAGCCCGCCGCCTTTGTGCCCGTAATGGTCTCGAGCGTATCACAGCAGCGACCGTCGCACGGGCTGCCCGGCGCGTCCGGTGATTCCGGCCGGCCGTTGCGGCAACCGGCGCATCGGGTAGCCTCGGGCCGGACCATGCCATCGCCACACGTCCACCGACACAGCGCGTGCGGCGCGCTTCCTATGACGATGCCGACGACGACCGCGGCTGCAGTCAGTAGCCTGAGCGGCCGCGCCGCCGGGCGCCGTTCGTACACCGCCCGGCTACTGGCTGCGGTGCCGCGGCTTCGGCCGTGGGGCGTCTTTCGTGGCGGTCGTTTTCGGTCCGGTTGCATCACGAGGGCTCCTGAGATGAACCGTCCGCGTGTTCAGCGAAGCGGGGATCTTGGATGCCCAGTTTCAGTTTCCATTCCTGAACCGAGCAGTACAGTACGGGCACGATGAGCATGGTCATCACTTCGATGAGCATGCCTCCGAAACTGGGGATGGCCATGGGGACCATGATATCCGAGCCCCGGCCGGTGGACGTGAGCACGGGGATCAGGGCCAGGATGGTGGTGGCGGTGGTCATCAGGCACGGTCGCACGCGGCGGAGCCCGGCTGCCAGCGTGGCCCGGCGGGCTTCCTCGCTGGTGGTGATCTTCCGCCGGATGAAGCTCTGATCCAGATAAGTGGTGATCACCACACCGTCATCCGAGGCGATACCGAACAGCGCCAGGAACCCCACCCAGATGGCGATGCTCAGATTGATCGGATGGATCTGGAACAGGTCCTGCATGTTCGTGCCGAAGACGTGGAAGTTCAAAAACCACGGCTGGCCGTAGAGCCAGATCATCAAGAAGCCGCCCGCCCAGGCAACCACGATGCCGCTGAACACCATGGCGGTGGTGATGACCGAACGGAATTGGAAGTAGAGGATCAGGAAGATGGTGAACAGGGCCAGCGGGAGGACGATGCTCAGTGTCTTCTGGGCGCGGAGCTGGTTCTCGTAGTTGCCCGCGAAGATATAGCTCACGCCCGGCGGCAGGATGAGCTCTCCGCCGGCGATCTTCTCCTCCAAATACCGCTGGCAATCCTCCACCACGTCCACTTCAGCGTGCCCCGGTTTCATGTCGAACAGCACGTAACCGACCAGGAACGTATCTTCGCTCTTGATCACCTGGGGACCGCGCACGTAGCGGATATCGCCCACTTGGGCCAAGGGGATCTGTGAGCCGTCTTTGGCCGTGACCAGGATCCGTTCCATCTTTTCGATGCTGTCGCGGAGTCCCCGCAGGTAGCGCACTCGCACCGGATAGCGCTCGCGCCCTTCCACCGTCGTGGTGATCCGCCGGCCCCCGATGGCCACTTCCACGACGTCCTGCACGTCGCGGATCGTCAGCCCATAGCGGGCGATCCGTTTGCGGTCGAAATCGATTTCCAGATAGGGCTTGCCCACGATCCGATCGGCGATCACGGTGGCCGGTTCCACCGAGGGGACCTCTTTGAGGAAGCGTTCGATCTCCAGGCAAACGCGTTCGATGGTCTCCAGGTCGGGGCCTTTCACCTTGACCCCCATGGGGGCTCGCATCCCGCTTTGGAGCATGACGATGCGGGCCGCGATGGGCTGCAGCTTGGGCGCTGACGTGGTGCCCGGGAGCCGCGCCGCCCGGACGATCTCCTTCCAGATGTCGTCGGCCGAGCGGATGTGGTCCCGCCACTGCCGGTACGGCCGGCCGCCCGGGTCGGGGATCAGGTTACCCTGCTCGTCCCGCACGAACTCGCCCTTCTCTTCGTCGTAGCGGAAATTCACGCGGTGGCCGCCCTTGTCGGTGATGTACTCCGGCTTGTAGTTGATCACCGTCTCGATCATGGAAACCGGCGCCGGGTCCAGCGGGCTTTCCACGCGGCCCAGCTTGCCCACCACCAGCTCCACCTCGGGGATCGCCATCAACCGCTTGTCCTGCAACCGCAACACATCCAGCACCTGGCCGATCGAGGCGTGGGGCATCGTGGTGGGCATGTAGAGGAACGAGCCTTCGTCCAAGGGGGGCATGAATTCCTTGCCCAAGCCCGGGAAGGTCGCTGACAGGGTGGACCAGGGCTTCGACCCGCGGATCGCCTCCGGCGCGATGCCCACCCGCCCGGCCGCCCAGGGCACGAACCCGAACACCCGATCGAAGCCCAGCCACACTGAGCCGCCGGCCAACACAATCACCAAGGGGATGGACAGGAACAGGGCTTTGTGGTCCAAAGCCCAGCGGAGCACCGGGGCGTACAGGTATCGCTGGAAGATCTGGAAGGAACCCAGCAACCCCCCGATCAGTCCGCCCACGAAGATAAAATTCCGCAGCAGTCCCTTCTCCGGCCCCAGGGGCAGCCAGTGGTTGGTCAGCAGTATGCCCACCAGCACCACGGCCGTGGTGCTGGCCACCCACGGCCCGAAGCGGCGCACCCGGGCAGGGATGTACGGTTCGGCCAGGTAATAGGCGCCCACGGCGGCCATGATGAGCCCGGCCCACCAGACCAGCCAGCCGGCAATGGCCAATCCGGCCACCACCACCCCCACCAGGAATCCCCGCTTCAGCTTCTCGCTCTTCAACCGCCCGGCGAACAGGACGTGGGCCGCCGGTGGAATGACCATCAGCGCCACAATCACGGAAGCGGCCAGGGCAAACGTCTTGGTGAAGGCCAGCGGTTTGAACAGCTTGCCCTCGGCGCCGATCATCGTGAACACAGGAAGAAAACTGATGATCGTCGTCGCTACGGCGGTCAATACAGCACTGCCCACTTCGCTGGAGGCGCGGAAAACCACTTCCAGCCGGTTCTCCTGCGGGTCGGCCTCGTCCAGATGTTTCAAAATGTTTTCGCTCAGGATTACCCCCATGTCGACCATCGTGCCGATGGCGATGGCGATGCCCGAAAGGGCCACGATGTTGGCGTCCACCCCAAAGGTCCTCATGGCGATGAAGCACATGAGCACCGCCAGGGGCAACAGCGCGCTGATCAAAAGCGAGCTGCGCAGATGCATCACGGAGACAATGATCACGATCACCGTGACCAGGATTTCCTCCACCAGAGCGGTATTCAGGGTGCCCAGGGTTTCGTAGATCAGACCGGTGCGGTCGTAGAAGGGCACCACGGTCACCTGGCTGGTGGTCACCCAACTCGGCCATTCCTCGCGCGGGTGGGAACGCAGCCACCGCACCCACGCCTTGTGGTTCAGCTCGGTGCCGTCGTAAGCGGCGAAATCGTGGGCCTCGGCGAAGGACATCACCTCGTCGCGGGTGACGCGCCGATAATCCACCACGGCCCGTGTGGGCAGCCCGGGGGCGATCTGGTCGATCACCCGTTTCACGTTCTTGATCGCCTCCAGCGGGTTGTAGCCGTAACGGACCACCACCACGCCCCCCACCGCATCGGCGCCCCCCTTGTCCAACGCCCCGCGGCGTAGTGCCGGTCCCATCGTCACGCGGCCGATGTCTTTCACATAGATGGGCACTTCGTCGTTGACCGCCACGACCGTGTACTCGAGGTCCTCCACACTCTCGACGAACCCCAGCCCCCGGACGAAATACTCCACCTTGTTCAGCTCGATCGTCCGTGCCCCCACGTCGATGTTCGATTTGCGCACCGCCCGGAAGATGTCCTCCAGACTGACGCGGGCGGCGCGCATGGCGTCCGGGTCCACGTCGATCTGGTATTCGCGTACAAAACCGCCCACGGAAGCCACCTCGCTGATGCCCTGGGCTCCGAGCAGGTAGTAGCGGACGTACCAGTCCTGGACGGTGCGCAGTTCGTCCAGATCCCAGCCGCCTGTGGGACGGCCGTCCGGGTCGCGCCCTTCCAGGGTGTACCAGTAGATCTGCCCCAGCGGCGTGGCATCAGGCCCCAGGGCCGGCTGTACCCCTTCCGGGAGCGTGCCGGCCGGAAGGCTGTTCAGCTTCTCCAGCACGCGCGTGCGTGACCAGTAAAACTCCACGTCCTCGTTGAAAATCACATAGATCGAAGAGAACCCGAAGAACGACGAACTGCGGATCGTCTTCACCCCGGGAACGCCCAGCAGGGCCACCGTGAGCGGATAGGTGATCTGGTCCTCCACGTCCTGCGGCGAGCGGCCCTGCCATTCGGTAAACACGATCTGCTGGTTTTCGCCGATGTCTGGAATGGCGTCCGTGGGAACCGGACTGCGGGGCAGCCCCCAAAGGTCCCAGTCAAAAGGGGCTACCATCGCGCCCCAGAGGATGACGGCCAACACCAGCAGGACCACGACCAGCTTGTTCTCCAGGCACAAGCGGATCAGTTTGTCCAGCGGTGAACGTTTTTCCGTGTCAGTACTCATAGCGACCCGGTGTCTATCTGGGGCGGGCCACCTGGCACGTCACCCGCCAGGTTTCGCGCACTGCAAACAATGGGAGAGCGCCGCTTTCGTAGCTCGGCTCTCCGAGTGGAGCGGCGCCGGCTTGCCGCGGCAGCGGAACCCGGTTCAGGAGAACCAGGCTGCGACGCTCTGCGCCGTTGTGTTGAAGTGCTATCATCGAAACAGGCTACCGGCGGCATTGGCGACAAAGTGGCGATGTCCAAACAATCATTTGCGTGTCTCGTCGGCCGTTTTTTCAGCTTGCGGCGCAGGGGCTGCGCCCGAAGGCTCCTCGATCGGCGTGACGCGGTCGGTACATGACCGCATGCTCGAGCCGAAATATGGATTGGCCGCTTCCTTTTTGTCCTGGAGCCAGACCGCACCCCGCCCCTGAAAGGCCATGGGGCAGTGCAGTTGGTACACCCTCCCCGCTTCATCCCGGCCGAAGGTCTCCAGCAGCACGCTCATCTGGTCAGACAACAGAGCGAAAGCCATCCGCAATTGCCCGATGTCCGTCGCCCCGGCCATCTGTTCGAGGATGCGGGCCAGGTTTGCCTGTTCCCTTTCCCACCGGGCGTGCTTGATCGGGGGCTGGCCCTGGGCGGCGGCCACCAGGTCCGCGGCTGCCTTGCGCGCCCGGGCGAAGTCATCGTCGGCCAGCGCTTGCGCCAGAGG
>DQVB01000094.1 GCA_015661985.1 Planctomycetota bacterium
CGGGGCGGAGGAAAAAGTCGTAAGGCAAGCGTCCTCGCTAGCCCGGAACGTGAGGATATGTCTTGGCCCCCAGACGGTTACCCGGTTTGAACCATCCCGATCTCGGAAAACGGGACAAGCGGGGACGTTTGTCCTACGAGCCTCGCTGACCCTGTTCATCGGCCCCCCCCTGCCCTGCCCCGTAACCCCGGGCTTCCAAAGTCCGGACGTACAATCGGCGCAGCGCAGCGGTCATCTGTTCGTGCCGGAACCGATCCGTGAACCGCCGCTGGCCCTCGCGCCCCAGCCGCGCCCGGAGGTCCGGATCGGCGGCCAGCTGGAGGATGGCTTCGGCCACCGGCTGGACGCTCTTCGGCGGCGCCAAGTACCCCGTCTGGCCGGGGATCACCACCTCGCGGGCCCCGTCTACGTCGAAGCTGACCACGGGCCGCCCAGCGATCAGCGCCTGGGGCAAGACCCGGGCCAAGCCCTCCCGCAGGCTCAAATGGACGACGATGTCCATGGCAGCGATGAGTTTTGGGATAGCTTCCGGTTCTACCAGGCCGGTCAGACGAAAACGTTCGGCCAGCCCCTGTTGGCAGATCCGCCGCCACAATCGCTCGCCCAACACGCCATCGCCCACCAAGAGGAATTGCACATGTGGGTCGGCCCGTGCCACATGGCCGGCCGCTTCGATCAGGTACTGGTGCCCCTTCAAGTAGAACAGCCGGGCCACCTTGCCCACCACCACATCCCCCGGCCGGTAACCTAATTGGCGGCGCATCTGCTCCCGGTACTCGTTCGCCTCGAGAAACGGTTCCACCTCCATGCCGCTGTAGACGGTGGTGAACTTTTCCCGCGGCGCCACGCCGGCCGAGACCAACAGCTCGGTCATGGCATCCGCCACGCTGACAAAGGCGTGGCAATGCCTCGCTGCCCAGCGTTCGCAAGCTCGGAAAAACGCCCGTGCCGCCGTGCTCTGGTAAGGGTGGAACGGCGCGCCGTGCACGCCGTGGATGATGGCCGGCACCCCCAAACGACTGGCCGCCAGTCGCCCCAGGATGCCTGCCTTGGCGCTATGCGTGTGGACCACGTCGGGCTGAAAGTCGGCCAGGATGCGCAAGATGCGGCGATAGCTGAGCCAGTCCCGCCAAGGGTGGATCGCGCGGCGCAGCGAAGGGACCAGCTCAACGGGCACCCCCCCTGCCCTGGCCTGCTCCAGCAAGCTGCCTTCCGGTCCCAGCGGCGGGCCGGTGACCAACAGGACCTGGTCGCCGTACAGCCGGCGCAGGTCTTCGCAGCTCAAGACCGTGTTTTCCTGGGCCCCACCCAGGATCAACCGGGTGATGATGTGGGCGATGCGCATCGATCGGCGGCCCGATAGCTCACTTCGACCAGGAACAGCCCCTGCGGCGGCGCCGTGGGCCCTGCCCTGCCCCGGTCCCGGCCGGCCAACACTTCCGTTATCCACTCGGGCGGCCGCGCCCCCCTGCCCACCTCGACGAGCGAACCCACGATGGCCCGCACCATGTTGTACAAGAAACCGTCTGCGGCAATCTCGATCAGCACCGGGTCGTGCCACTCTCTGGTTGCCCGTTTCACCTGTAAGTGGTAAACCGTGCGCACCGTGGAGGAGCGTGGGGCTCCTGCCGACTGGAAGCTGGCAAAGTCATGGCGTCCCACCAAGGGCTGGGCTGCCTGGTCCATGGCCTCCTCGTCCAACCGCCG
The DNA here is from genome assembly GCA_015661985.1 of Planctomycetota bacterium. Taxonomy (GTDB): domain Bacteria; phylum Planctomycetota; class Planctomycetia; order Pirellulales; family Thermoguttaceae; genus SZUA-1497. The sequence continues at coordinate 1,708 of DQVB01000094.1, forward strand.
CGGGTAGTGCCACGAGTAGCGCCAGGCGAAGACGTCCCGCACCGGTCCGTCGTGGATCACGTAGCGGTAGTGTTTCTTCACCACGTCGCGGATGGGGTGGAAATCCACCCCCACTTCCGACACCTCGCGCACCACGACGTCCTTCGGCAGCTGGGCGTTCAGGGCTCGCTGCAGTGTGTCGGCAGCCAGGCTCGTGGCCGTCGTGACGCCGACCACTTGGCCCCATGCATGCACTCCTGCGTCCGTGCGGCCGCTGGCCAGCGTGCGCACCGGCTGGCCAGTCACCCGCTCCAGGGCCTCCTCCAGCACCTCCTGCACCGTAGGCTCGCCCGGCTGGCGCTGCCAGCCCGCGTAAGCCGTCCCGTCGTAGGCCAACGTCAGCTTGAGCTTTCGCATCGGGGCTCGACCAGATGGGCCACCATCCACTCGGCGATCTGCACGGCATTGGTCGCCGCGCCTTTGCGGAGGTTATCGCTGACGCACCAGAGGGCCAGCCCGTTGGGGCTGGACAAGTCCTCGCGAATCCGCCCCACAAACGTTTCATCCCGTCCGTCGCCGTGGATCGGCATGGGATACTGTTTCCGGTCCAAATCGTCGACCACCACCAGCCCGGGTGTGGCGGCCAACAGCTCCCGGGCCTCCTCGACCGTCACCTTCCGCTCGGTCTCCACCAGGATGCTCTCGCTGTGACAATTGGCCACCGGCACGCGCACACAGGTCGGACAGATCTGGATCGAGTCGTCCTCCAGGATCTTGTGCGTCTCATAGACCATCTTCATCTCTTCGGAGGTGTAGGCGCGGTGCTTGGGTCGGCCGATCTGGGGGATGCAGTTGAAGGCCAGGGGGTGGGCGAACTCGTGGTAGGTGTACGGTTGGCCGGCCAACCATGCTCTGGCCCCCTCGTCCAACTCGCGCCGCGCCGCCGCCCCTGCCCCGCTGGCCGCCTGATACGTGCTGACCACCACGCGCCGCACGCGGGCCGCGTCGTGCAGGGGTTTCAGCACCTGGACCATCTGCGTGGTCGAACAATTGGGGCTGGCAATGATCCCCCGATGCCGGCGAATCGCCTCGCCGTTCACCTCGGGGATCACCAGCGGCACGTTGGGGTCCATCCGCCAACAGGCGCTCTCGTCCACGACCACGCAGCCCTGCCGCACCGCTTCGGGCACAAACCACCCGGCCACCTCATCCGGCGTACTGCTGATGGCCAGATCGACTTCCTCAAAGGCCCCTGGCTCCAGCTTCTGCACCACGTGCTCCTGGCCGCAGAACCTGATCCGCTTGCCCGCCGAACGCTCCGAAGCCAGGAACTTGATGCGCTTCAGTGGAAACTGCCGTTCCTCCAATAGCTTGCAGATGATTTGGCCCACCGCCCCGGTGGCCCCCACCACGGCAATCGACTCGAACACCGGACAGCGTCTCCTATAGTGCTAGAATCCCTTTCGCATCCAGCCGGCCTACGCGCCAGCTTGCCAAACACTCTATGGTAGCTCCCCTCCCCTGCCCTCGCAAATCCACCCGCCCCGCTGCCCTGCCCCAGGACAGCATGTGGGATACTTCGCAGCGGCGGAGCGGCAGGTTACGCTGAAATGGGTTCCACACCGATCCGCCTGGTGACCAAACCACGACGGTCGGCCGGGGCCGAGGTCGGGTTTGGGCGAAGTGTTCCGGGCGGGCTACGGGCCTGTGGAAAAGCCGATGAGTTATCCCATTTGCGAGTTTGTGGAGCGGGAGTTTTCCGGGTTGGATCCGGCGGACCCGCAGTATGCGGTACGCGTGGTGGATCGCATCCTGGAGGAGGGCCGGCGTCGGGGGGCCAGCGACGTGCATTTGCAGCCCGCCCCCGACGGGCTGGATTTGAAACTCCGCATCGACGGGGTGCTGCAACCCTGCGGCCGGTTTCCCCAGCGAGTGGCGGCCAACATTGTGGGGCGATTGAAGGTGTTGGCCGATCTGTTGACCTACCGGGTCGACGTGCCCCAGGAGGGACGGATCCGCGCCGTGGAGCAGGACGTGGAGATGCGGGTGACGACGTTCCCGACGCTTCACGGCGAGCGAGCCGTGGTGCGGCTGTTCGGTGGATCCCAACGCTACCGGCGGCTGGACGATCTGGGGCTACCGGAAGACATCCTGACCACGTTGCGGCGGCTGTTGCGGGCCACCTCGGGAGCGATCCTGGTCACTGGCCCGGCTGGGAGCGGCAAGACGACCACCGTTTACGCCTGTCTGCGGGAGCTGGCCCGCGATGCCGAGCCCCAGCGGAGTCTGGTGAGCGTGGAGGACCCGATCGAGGTGGCCGTGGAAGGCGTGTCGCAGTCCCAGATCGACCCGAAAGTGGATCTGGACCTGGCCACCGCCATCCGCTTCATGTTGCGCCAGGACCCGGAGGTGATCATGGTGGGCGAGATCCGCGATCGGGCCACAGCGGAAGCCGCATTTGGGGCGTCGCTTACCGGACACCTCCTCTTGACCACCTTCCATGCGGGAAGCGCGGCCGAAGGGATCGGGAGGCTGTTGGACATGGGGATCGAGCCGTACTTGCTGCGCAGCGGGCTTTTGGCCATCGTCTGCCAGCGGCTGCTGCGAGCGTTGTGCTGTTGCGCCGAATTGACCGACGCGCCCGAAGCACGGCTCGGTCTGCCCGTCGGCGCGGTGTGTGTGCCGGCCGGTTGCGAGGTGTGCGCAGGGACCGGCTACCAAGGCCGTTTCGTGGTGGCCGAGATGCTGGTGCCGGAACGAACTGAGCTGGGACGAGCCATCCTGTCGCGATCCGACGCAGCCCGGCTGGAGCAGCTGGCCATTCAGGCTGGGATGGTCACCCGCTGGGAGCGGGCCTGCGAAGCGGTGCGGGCGGGCAAGACCAGCCCCGCCGAGGTGCGCCGCGTGCTGGGCTTCAACGATCCGCCGCCGATCGGTGGCGTTTCGCAAGGTTGATCGCTCCGATCCGTCCCAACTGTCGGATCTGTCCGATCGCTGCGACTTCAGCCGGCCAGCAGCTGCCGGTAGTGCTCCATCAACTGTCTGGCGGCCTGGTGGGCAGTGAACCGCTTTTCCACTTGGCGGCGCGCTTCAGCCCCCATGCGGCACCGGCCCTCCGGGTCGGCCAACAGCTCCAAGATCACATCGGCCAACCGCGCAGGGTCGTCGGGGGGCACCAGCCGCGCGCTGCCGCTTTCCGGCGGGAAGATCTCCGGCGTGCCCCCCACCGCCGTGGCCACGATGGGCACCCCACAGGCCGCCGCCTCCAATAACACCCGCCCCAAAGGTTCCTGGCGAGCGGCGTGGACCAAAAGCGCCAGTTCGCCGAGCAGTCGTGGGATGTCACGACGGTAGCCCAGCCAATGGAAACGCCCCGGCACGGTCGCCTCCGTCATGCGGCACAGCTCCGCCTCCAACGCCCGGGACTCGGGCTTTTCCGACCACCGCTGGCCGGCCACCACGAAATGCACATCCCGCGCCCGCCGGACCACCCGACAGGCGGCTTCGACGATCACATCCAACCCCTTGCGCAAAGAGATCTGCCCCACGGCACCGACCAGCCTGGCCTTTGGGGCAAGCCCAAGTTCGGCATGGAGGAAGCCACTACGCCGGCGAGGCGCAAAGCGACTCACATCGACGCCGTTGTAGGCCACGAAGGTCTTCTCCGCAGATACGCCGCCGGCCAGATGGAAGCGGCGTGTCGCCTCGGAGACGGCCAAAAGCCGATCCAGCCGGTTGAGGTCCGTCACCGCTTGGCGACTCAATCGCACGATGTCGCGCAGATGGCCCAGGCCCGGCACGCCGGTTTCAGCAGTGACCGGACCGGCCAGGCGGGCCATGGCCAAGCTGTTGGCGTGCAGCAGATCGGGCCGGACAGCAAGCAGGTGTTCCCGTAGTTGATCCCGCAGTCGCCTCTGAGGCAATCGCCGGCCTGACGGGCCGGCCAGCCCGAAGGGCACCACCGGAACGGCTTGTTCGCACAAAGCTTCGGCCAGCGGGCCTGTGGGCGGCGCGAGTACTTCGACGGAGAACCCAGCGCGGCGGACGTGCGGCAGGATGGCCAGCATCGACCGTTCGCCCCCTGCCAAGGTGGGGAATTCGCAGAGCAGCAAGAGCTTGGACACCGCGGCACTTCGCCCAGGTCGGCATACCGCCGGTCTACGCGCTGTCGTGAGCCACCATCCGCATCCGGCGCATCTTTTCCCGGGCGCGGCTCAGGATCGGTCCAACGCTGTTTTCGGGCACGCCCAGGGCGGCGCCGATCTCCCGGTAGGACTTGCTTTGCAAGTGGAACATGCGCACGGCCTGGGCCTCCTGGCCTTCCAGCCCGTCCAGGAGCCGCTCCACCTCTTCGCGGTCCCCCAAAGCCTCTTCGACACTCCCGGCCGGGTCCAGCACGCCTTCCGTTGCCCCCGTGTCCGCCACCGGCTGCCGCTCCCGGTGCCGCATCAACGACCGAACCACGATCCGCCGCGCCACCACTGTCAGATAGGTGGCCAGACTGCTCTTCCGGCGAAAATGCCGCAAGATGGCAAAGTCGTCCTTGATCAGGTTCAAAAAGACCTCGCTGCACAGGTCGTCCCGGTCCTCGGGAGTCAAACGGATCCCCCGGGCCCGGGCAGAATGGTTGATCACATGGATCACCAGCCCCATGAACCGGTCGACGAAATCCTCCCAGGCCCGCGGCTTGTCCTCCAAGCAGCGGTCCAACAGATTGCGGTCGATCTCCGAAAGGGCCACGTCACAACCCCCCGTTGCCAGCCGCGAACCGCCAAAAGCAAACCTTTGCGACACAACCGCTTGCACTCCGAACCCAGGCGGTCGCCGGCGGCAAACTCTATCCGTCATAATTGTAGGCTGCCGACCAACCTGCAGCAAGGCAAATATCGGCAGGACCCGCCCCAGGCGGTGGGCCGGTCCCTTGACAGCCTGCCCACCACCCAATATGATTCCCTCTCCTCGACTTCGGCATTCTGGACTGAAGTCCTTTGATGGTA